>JAIOQY010000208.1 GCA_021108435.1 Candidatus Aegiribacteria sp. | reverse complement strand
AGACCCACTGGAAAAAGGAGGAAGTAGGCTATGGCCCGTTCATTGAAGAAGGGTCCCTATATCCAAGAGAGACTGGCTGAAAAAGTCAGTAAGATGGAGGCTTCGGGGGAGAAGAAGATAATCAGAACCTGGTCCCGCAGATCAACCATTCCTCCTGAATTCGTGGGACATACATTTGCTGTTCATAATGGTCGGAAGTTTATACCGGTCTACGTTGTAGAAAACATGGTCGGTCATAAACTTGGCGAGTTCGCTCCTACGCGGACATTCCGCGGGCACCGCGAATCCAAATCAGTAAAACAGGCGAAGCCCAAAGGATAGGTGGAGACGAATATGGAAGCAATTGCAAAAGCAAGATTCGTCAAGGTTCCACCACGGAAAGCAAGGTATATTGCGGATCTCATCCGTGGCAAAACGGTTAACCAGGCTCTGTCAGTCCTGATGACCGTTCCGAGGAACTCTTCCAGAATCATAGAGAAGATACTGGACTCCGCTGTGGCTAACGCCATTCATAAGTCAGAAGGAGAGAGACTTGATGTGGATGAACTTGTTGTAACTAACGTGATTGTGAACGAAGGTCCCACAATCATGCGATGGAGACCCCGTGCCAGGGGAAGAGCAACGAAGATCCGTCACAGGACAAGTCATATAACAGTCACGGTTGTCAACAATGATGAGACAGCCGGACAGGGACGAGAGGAGTAGTATGGGTCAGAAAACCAATCCTGTCGGCCTTCGTCTCGGTATCAGTCGCGGCTGGGACTCTACCTGGTTCGCCAGGGGGAAGAAGTATGCGGAGTACCTGAAAGAGGATACCGATATTCGAAGATACCTTGGCTCAAGACTTGAGAAAGCCAGAGTATCGAGAATAGAGATATTCCGGAAGCCACAGGAAGTAGAAGTCGTTATCTGGACCGCAAGACCGGGTCAGGTAATCGGCAGTAAAGGCAGCAATATTGACAGAATTACCAACGAGCTGAAAGTGCTTGTAGGTAACAAAACCGTAAGGACGAAAGTTCAGGAGATCAGGAAAGACAGATGCGACGCAACTCTTGTTGCTGATAAGATCGCTCGTCAGCTTGAGGGAAGAGTATCTGTCAGAAGAGCTATGAGGATGGCTATCAGAGATGCCATGACCGACGGTGCTTTAGGTATAAAAGTATCCTGCGCAGGAAGACTCGGTGGCGCTGAAATGTCACGGAGGAACACTTATCACGAAGGCAGAGTTCCTCTTCATACACTTAGAGCGGATATTGATTTCTCCAGAGAAATCGCCCGAACGACTTACGGAATAATAGGTGTAAAAGTTTGGATTTATCATGGTGAAATTCATGAGCCTCCAATATCCGGGTCAGCGATTGGCAGGTGATCACTGATGTTGATGCCAAAAAGAACGAAGTATAGAAAACAGCACCGCGGACGGATGAGAGGTAAGACCAAGGGTGGTGGAACAGTATCCTTTGGTGAATACGGGTTGCAGGCTCTCGACCCTGGATGGATCACCAGCGCTCAGATTGAGGCAGCTCGAGTTGCTCTCACCAGACATGTGAAACGAGGTGGAAAGGTCTGGATCAGGGTTTTCCCTGACAAACCGGTAACTTCCACTCCGGCTGAGACCAGAATGGGAAAAGGAAAGGGTGCGGTGGATCATTGGGTTGCTGTTGTAAAACCTGGAAGAGTGATGTTTGAGCTGGAAGGAGTGCCACTGGAATTGGCAAAATCAGCTATGAGGCTTGCAGGTCACAAATTACCAATTAAAACAAGGTTCATTATCCGGGACCGGGAGGAGCTGTAGATGAGAACTCACGAGCTTCGATCAATGAGCCGTGAAGAACTTGAAGAACATGTCCGGGAACTGAGACAGGAGCTTTTCAACCTGAGATTTCGGAGCACAACTCAGCAACTGGACAATCCCCTTCGAACGCGAGTAGCTCGCAAAGATCTGGCCAGGACTCTCACGCTGATAAGAGAGCTTGATCTGGGTCTTGAACGCAGTACCGGGGAAGGACTGTAAAGATGGCAGAAACCAGGGTAAAAAACAGAAGAGTTCTAAAAGGAACTGTGGTTTCCAGCGCCATGGATAAGACTGTGATTATTGAGGTTGTATCCCTCAAGGCGCACCGGGTCTACAAGAAGCGCTACCGAACCACAACAAAGTATTTCGTCCACGATACCGAGAACCAGTGTAATAAGGGTGACATCGTTACCATAGCGGAGACACGACCCGTCTCGAAGAATAAACGCTGGCGCATTCTTGATATTGTGGAACGGGCACGATAGGAGGAAACAGCGATGATTCAGCAGGAATCCAGACTGAAGGTTGCGGATAATTCCGGTGCCCGAACGGTACTTTGCATAAAAGTTCTTGGCGGGAGTAAACGCAGATACGCTACAATTGGAGATGTGATTGTAGTAACTGTAAAGGATGCTATTCCCGATGGTGCTGTAAAGGCAAGTGAAGTTCGGCGAGCAGTGATTGTCCGAGTAAAAAAGGAACTTAATCGAGCCGATGGAACATCTGTCCGGTTCGGTGACAACGCTGCTGTTATCCTTGATGAAGCTTACCAACCGGTAGGCACCAGGATCTTCGGGCCTGTGGGCCGTGAACTGCGCGAGCACTTCATGAAAATAGTTTCGCTTGCTCCGGAGGTGATCTGATGCACATTAAAAAGGGTGACAAAGTGCTGGTTATTTCCGGCGCGGACCGCGGCAAAGATGGAAAAGTACTGAAAGTATTCCATGCGAAGAACAGGGCGATTGTAGAAGGATTGAATCTGATAAAGAGGCACACCAGGCCATCCTCCCGCAATCAGCAGGGAGGAATTATTGAGAAGGAAGCGCCTATTCACGTTACGAATCTCAGGGTGATCTGTCCTGGTTGTGGTAAAGCAGGGGGAATCAAACGTACCCGGGATGATGAAGGACGTCTCATGCGGAACTGTAAACTCTGCAATGAGACTATTTCCACCGGTTAGGGGGTGACTTATGAGAAAGCTTCCCAGACTAGAGAAATTATACCGGGATGAGCTGAAGGATAAAATGATGAAACGTTTCGAGTATGAAAACGTTAATCGAATCCCCCGTGTTTCAAAGGTTGTTATTAACATGGGTCTTGGAAAAGAAGCCATGGATAACGCGAACAACCTGAAAAATGCCACTGAGCAGCTCGCCACAATCACCGGTCAGATGCCGGTGGTTTCAAAAGCGAAAAAATCAATTGCGGGATTCCGCCTTCGGGAAGGAACTCCAATAGGAGTATTCATTACTCTCAGGAAAGATAAAATGTGGGAGTTTCTTGATCGATTGATAACATTTTCAATTCCACAGGTAAGGGACTTCAGAGGATTGTCTCCGCGTGGATTTGACGGGCGCGGCAACTACAATTTCGGTATTGAAGAACAGGCGATATTCCCTGAGATTAACGTAGACAGTATCGATAAATTCAGGGGAATGAATATTACAATAGTAACAACCGCTCCGACGGATGAGGAAGGTCTTGAGCTTCTTAAGTTTCTTGGCATGCCCTTCATTCGAACCGGGCGATAACAGGGGGTGGTGATAAATTGGCTAGAAAAGCTCTCATAGAAAAACAGAAGAGGACCCCCAAATTCAAGGTAAGGAAATACAACAGGTGCTGCATTTGCGGACGCCCAAGGGGATTCCTGAGAAAATTCGGAATTTGTCGAATCTGTTTCCGGGACATGGTTAACAGAGGCCTGCTTCCGGGCGTACGTAAAGCCAGCTGGTAGGGAGGCAAAGAAAATGTCAATGACAGATCCAATAGCCGATATGCTTACCCGGATCAGAAATGCTTCCCGGGCTGAACATAAAATGGTTGATATTCCTGCGTCCAATTTGAAGATATCAATTGCAAGAACATTGTATAACGGAGGATTCATCAGGGGATTCAGGAAAATCGAGGATAGTAAGCAGGATATGCTGAGGGTTTATCTTGCGTATCGGAGTGATCAACCTCTGATTGTAGGAATCAAACGAATATCCAAACCGGGTTGCAGGGTATACAAAAGTTCAAAGGATATTCAGAAGGTAATGGGCGGCCGAGGCATGGCTGTTCTAACAACACCAAAGGGAATTCTTACTGATTCAGAAGCAAGAAGACAGCACGTGGGCGGCGAAGTTCTGCTCCACGTCTGGTAGTGGAAAGGGGAACCATATGTCGAGAATAGGCAGATTACCCATTCCTTTGCCTGACAAGGTTACATTATCTGAGAAGAAAAAACTTCTCACTGTTAAAGGACCCAGAGGAGAAATGACTCTGCAGATTCCTTTGGGAATCAAAGTGAAAACCGAAGATGGTGTTGTGATCGTTTCGACAAAAGAGGATTCGAAAGAGATCAAAATGTCTCACGGCACAACCAGAGCTCATCTTGCGAACAGAATTCAGGGTGTTTCAACTGGACATAGTAAAACACTCATCGTTCAGGGAAAAGGATTCCAGGCTGAAATCAAGGGCCGTATGCTGGAAATGCAGCTTGGTTTTTCGCATAAAGTTCTTTTTGAAATACCTGTTGGCCTGGAACTGGAGATAAAACCGGGGCAGAACTCATTCACGCTTACTGTAATCGGGAATGACAAACAGCTGGTTGGTGCGTTCAGCTCGGAACTCTATAAGGTTAAAAAGGTTGAACCATACAACCTTATCGGGTTTCGCTACTCGGATCAACATGTCAAGCGCAAAGCCGCTAAGACGATAACTTAAGTCAGGAGGAGACCGGGAATGGCAAAATTGAACAGGAAGCAGCGTCTCCGCCGTCGGCATGTTCACATCCGAAAGAGAGTGAGCGGTGCCGCTGGAAAACCGAGGCTTCTGGTCAGAAGATCGATCAGACATATAGAAGCCAGTCTTATCGATGACGTTGCAGGAAAAACCTTACTTACGGTAACGAGCAAATCCGGGAGTTTTTCCACAGTTAAAAAGGAAAGTAAGACCGAACAGGCCTCGAGACTTGGCAAACTCGTTGCCGCGAGGGCGATAGAAAATGGCATTAAGGAAGTGGTCTTTGATCGCGGAGGTCATCCTTATCACGGAAGAGTCAAGGCGCTTGCGGATAATGCCCGCGAAGCCGGGCTCAGGTTTTAGAAGAGGTGGTCCATCAGGTGAGTAACGACAGAAAGGACAAGGCATCCAAGCCGGACAGGAAACGAAGAATATCGAAACTTGAAGAAGCCGGTCTCATTGACAGACTCATAGCGATCAACAGAGTCGCGAAGGTAACAAAAGGCGGGAGAAACTTCGGTTTCAATGCCGTTGTTGCTGTTGGTGATGCCAAAGGAAAAGTTGGTGTCGGACTTGGAAAAGCAACCGAGCTTCCTGAAGCTATAAGGAAGGCTCAGGATAATGCCAGAAGAAGCATGATAAGTATTCCACTAATTGACAACAGAACTATCCCTCACAGGATACTTGGCAAGAGCGGTGCTGGAAGTGTGATTTTGCGTCCTGCCAGTCCTGGTACGGGCGTTATTGCCGGTGCTGCTGTGAGAGCCATAATGGAATGTGCCGGAATAAAGGATGTACTCACGAAATCTCAGGGTTCGAATAATCCTCATAATGTTGTCAAGGCAACAATGGAAGGATTAAGAGACCTTGTACTTATCGACAGGGTCAGCGGATACCGGCAGGCGGCGATCGCCAGAAGGAGTACCGATGGCTGACAGGAAACTCAGAATCACTCAGGTGAGAAGCGCAATCGGCCGCATAGAAGTGCAGAAACGTACACTTGAGGCTCTCGGACTAAGACGATTGCATCGTCCCGTCACGCACCAGGACAACCCGCAGATTCGCGGAATGATTAACAGAGTTTCGCATCTGCTGAAGGTCGAGGAGGTTGAGGAATGAGGCGCTTACAGCATCTGAGACCCGCTAAAGGAGCGGCAAAGCGTTCATCCAGGCGAGGTCGCGGCCGCGGAACGGGTACCGGCGGAACCAGCGGCAAGGGAAATAAGGGGCAGAAGGCCAGAGGGAGTATTCAACCCTGGTTCGAAGGTGGACAGATGCCCATACAAAGGCGAATGAGCCACAAGGGTTTCAACAACGCACGGTTCGCCAGGAATTATCAGGTTATCAATGTCTGTCATCTGAGCAGATTCAGCGCTGAAAGCGTTGTGACACCAGACGATATGAAGAAAGCGGGATTAATCTCATCAAGGTTTCGTCCGGTGAAAATTCTGGGAAAGGGAGAGTTGGATAAGGTTCTTACAGTATGTGCTCACTCTTTCAGTTCAAAAGCGTTGGAAATTATTAAATCCGCTGGTGGTTCGGTGGAGGTTCTTGAATAATGCGCGGCTTTGAAAACATCCTGAAAATACCTGAACTGAGAAAGAAGATATTCTATACTTTCATTCTCCTCGCGGTATACAGGGTGGGAGGGCATATCCCTGTTCCGGG
>JAIOQY010000207.1 GCA_021108435.1 Candidatus Aegiribacteria sp. | reverse complement strand
CCTGGGATCCCGGCAGGGTGATTGCAGATCGTTTGCTGCTTCAGGGATTGAGTGAGCTGAGGGATGTGCAGATCTATATCATGACCCATTTCACTCATTCAAGGGAACTGTGTGTGGAATCTCTGGAGGCAATCAGGCTGCTCAGACGCTGCGGAGTGTCTATATGCAACCAGACACCGATAATCAGAGGAGTGAATGATAGTGCGGACGTACTGGAGAACCTCTTCAATGCTCTTGTTTCAGCGGGAATAGCACCCTACTACATGTTCCAGGTCAGGCCAACAGTGGGAAACAGCATATACGCAGTTCCACCTCTGGAGGCATACATGATAATCAGAGAGGCCCAGAGTCGTTGCTCAGGACTTGCGGCCAGAGCTCGTTATGTCATTTCTCATTACACGGGAAAACTCCATGTATGCGGGTTGACTGATGAACATCTCGTAATGGTTTATCACAGGGCGGCCTTCCCGAAAGACCAGGGTAGAACGATTCTGGTGAAAAGGAATATTGCGAATAACTCCGTCGAGTTCTTCAGGATCGGTTCGAATCTTTTGAAATGAGGTTCTGCTCCGTGTGGCTTGCCAGGCTCACAGCCCATCCGCAACAGGTTTGGAACAGTGCCACCCACCAATAAAAGCGACATGATTTCTTCATGTTTTTCGCAATGTAACTTCGCGGGTGGACGTTGCGAGCCTGTCATAGAATACTTACTTCAATAATTTATGGGTTACACAGATGCGTCTGTGGCCTGAGTCGGGGATCTGAGAAAGGGAGGGTTTCATGAGGATCCTAGTTATTGCACTGCTTGTCGCGGTTTTCACAGGATCAGTAATTGGTGGCAACATTGATTACCTTACAAACAGGAGTGTGAACTACTTCAGAAACTTCGCCAGAAACGTAGCAACAGAAGGAGCGGATCTTGTGAGCTACAATCCAGCTGGTCTGGTATTTCTGGAAGAAGGTTTCCACATCAGCTTCGGAAACGAGTTCTTTCTGAAGGACTATACTATAGATGCTGTTCCATTCTGGGATACAACAACCGTGGAAACATACCAGTCAACAGAACCAACGCTGTTCTATCCTGATTTCTATGCCGTTTTCAGAACAGGAGACTGGGCGGTATTCGGATCCTTTACAGTTCCCGCAGGGGGAGGGGCTCTGGATTACAAGGACGGTATCTATGCTATGCCGCTGATAGAGACCGGTCTTCAGCAGATGATGCATCCAGGAACAATATGTTTCGCGGTAATGGATAACGGATATATTAATGCATCTTCACGATACCTGGCTGGAACAGCAGGAGCATCCTATGAAGTAAATGATGTAATATCCCTTTCGCTTGCCGGAAGGTATACATCTGCGAAAAAGACTTATGACGGATATGGTGATTTCACAGTTACCTGGATAGATACAACAGCACACCAGTCACAGGTTAGCCGTACTATTGATGTTGAGAAAACCGCAAGCGGTTTCAACGGGATAGTCAGTGTTAATGCAGTGCCGGTTGAAAACCTTAATGTTGCTCTCAAGTATGAAACCCGCACGAATCTCGAATTCGAGACAAGTGTTACGGAGAACAGCTGGGCCGCATTCGCGCTTCCGGATTCCTCGTTCACTGACGGCTACAAGCAGAGAAGAGATCTCCCTGCAGTAATCTCCGGAGGTGTTTCGTACCGTTTCTCTCCTGAATTCCTGTTGAGTACCACCTTCAATTACTACATGGTTGAGGATGCCGCTGAAGACTCTCTCGACGGCCTTAATGACGAATACAAGAATGGTCTCGATATTGGAATAGGAATTGATTATCAGTTCACCCCGAGGCTTCTTGGCGGGCTGGCTTATCTTCGATCCGATCTCGGCGGCAGCGAAGATACTTACAGTGATCTTGAGTACAACCTCGATTGTCACTGCATAGGCGGAGGACTTCGCTATGCGGTAACAGAGTGTATGGCAGTTACTCTTGCCGGCGGACACAATATCTACGATGAAGGAAACGGCACAGGTGCTTTTGAGGACTGCACGTATAACAAGAGCGTATGGTACTTCGGTCTGGGTGCTGAAATAAGCTTCAAATAGAGCAATGGGGACATCCACTCTATGGTGGGTGTCCCCCAAAAGCCTTGCCTCTGCTGCGTGTCGGGGACATACAGACTCTGCTGTGTGTCCCCATAAAGCCTTGCTTCTGCTGCGTGTCCCCGAATACTGTTACATTCTGTTACACTCCGCTCATAATCCGTTCGTAATTCCCCCACAGTTTATCCGTGAAGAAAGGAGGAGCTGAAATGACAAAGCTTCTAGGAATTACAGTAGCGATCGTTGTTCTTATCGGTGGATGTGTACAGGATCCTGCTACCGAGCAGAGTGATTCGGATAACATTTACAATCTTCTCAACAGTAACGGTACTGTCGAGATGAGACCGCTTGACAGCCAGGGAGAGGAAGGGGATGGCAAGTGCGGTACTCACCCTGAATTCTGGTACAGGCATCTTTCTAATGAAGAAGCATCATTTAATGTGCTTCTGGAGAATGATCCGTCAACTGGAATATGTACTGTAACAGTGGTTCGGAATCTTTACGCTGATTTCTATATCGATGTTGTTCATGACGGGGAATTCAACCCTGGCATCAAACCTATCAGTGATATCAGAACAAGAAGAGCCATTGTTGAAAGGTATGACGATGTCAGTGTACACGGAGGATGGGTTCTTACTCACATCACACCAGCGGAATACTCCCTCAACTCGGATATTCCGCAGGAAGTTTTCATCCAGTCAATGAAGATCTACAAAGGGGACGATCTTGCCTGGGAGTGTGATTCCCCGGATACTTTCTACGATATCGAAACAGGTCTTCCAGTGATAGAATCAGGCGAGCTGATTCGCCTCGAAGTTGAAGTTCTTCATACTAATCCTCAGTATGATCCCGAATTCTATCTGTTTGCTCATGGCCCATGCCCTTCATGGCCGCGCCATTTCATGAATGATAAGGGACTTTGGGGAGACAGAGTCGCAGGAGATGGTATCTACAGTTACGAATGGTACGCAGAGGCATCTTCAGATCACTGGTTCATAGCGGCTGATATTATTGATGCCGATACAATGCTCGATCAGGAAGAAGACGATTACGATTCCGGTGCATGGGGAATAATCGCGCTGAAGGAATAGGAAAGGGTTTGTAATGAAACAGAAGGTTAAAATAATCGGGACACTCGCGATTGCAGCCAGCCTGCTTGCCGGAACGGCACTGGCTCAGGGGTTTGGAGATCACTCTCTTTCAGGTTCCATGCGTCCCGGTGGAGCCATGACTCATGGTTCCGGAGGTCCCGGGGGTCCCGGCGGTCAAGCTGGTGGACCCGGATTTGAGAATTTTGAAAGATTCAGGATGATGTTCAGAGGACTGGATCTATCAACCGATCAAACCGATCAGGTAGAGGGCATAATAGCAGATACGAGAGAAGAGATAGAAACAATCATGGATGCTGCAGAATCATCGGAGATGCGCAGTACATTCATAGAGGTATTCACCTCACCGACACTGACCGTAAGAGACCTGGAGATAACTCTCGGGGCTGCTGATGAAGCCAGAGACGCGGTCAGAGATGTGATGTATGAAGCTATCGTTGATCTGCACAATGTTCTTACTGCTGAACAGCTTGATAAGCTGGCAGACATGGCGTCCGAGCACGAAATGCGGCGCGGCTCCATAAGATAATACTGCCCTAACACCACACCCTCCCTCCAACCGAAGGGGAAGGCGCAAAAGCCTTCCCCTTCTCTATGTGCGCCGGGCATGGCGCACAGCGCCAATGACCGGCGCTGTTAACCGGCAAGCG
>JAIOQY010000206.1 GCA_021108435.1 Candidatus Aegiribacteria sp. | reverse complement strand
TCGAGTGTTACATCCGGATTTGTTGTGAGTGAGTCCATCAGGCAGGCGTATCTGGTGCAGGTAACCGGATCGTAAAGTACCCTGTGATGGTTTGTGAGTATCATCCTGCACGGAGCTATATCCGGTTCATCCATCGAATATCTGAAAGCGTAACCGATATGGTTGTTCACTTCAACAACTACCGATGATGAATCTTCACCGGCAAGAGATCTGTCAGCGACAACATGGATATCGTATGAATTACATCTGTTCCATTCCGTAAGAGCATCCTGCATATCTTCAACGTCACATGCGCCGCTGTTGTTGAAATCCTGATCAGAAAGCCCTATAGCCTGTGCCATGCAGATTGGAATGAATGGAGTGGTATACTGACTGGTTCCCTGATTGTTACCCATGTTCAGGCATGCGCTTATACCGGATTCGTTCATTCCGGACAGGCAACCCGAGAAGCCGGGAAAGCCTATCGCTATCCAGTCCTGACCCGAGTCCGGATCAAAAGTGAACAGAATATTGTTATCCAGTATTGAGCCGCCTGTGTCTATGTAGAAATCAAGGTTGCGTGAGACAGCAGGTGATTCCTCAAGTTCAGGATCGTCTTCTGTCGCTTCTCCCCATGAACTGACACTTGTGCACATGAATGACTTAACTTTCGCTAAAGCGGAAAGGTCAGGTGTGGCGGATACTACACAGATATCAATGTAGTCGATATTTCGACCAAGCGGCTCACAGTAGATGCTTATTGTGTCCAAAGCGCCTGTAATCATGTTTTGTGTATATTCCTGGAACTCGGAAGGAATATTAAAATAGACCAGAAAGTAACCTCTGATAATTTCGAAATTAGTGGGTCCTCCTACCATTTCCAGAAAGTAGTTCTCGAAGACTTCTTTGATATCGGGTCCGAGCAGATAGCCATGGGCATATCCCATATCTGCCCAGCTGCCCCAGAGATTCAGCACTTTGATTTCTCCGATGTATTCAATGGATCCATTCGGATCATCTGATGAGGAGATGGATACAATCAGCAGGAGTATTGCAGGAACAATAATTTTGTTCATGGATTACTGCCGCTCCCTTCATTTGATTTATTCTATGCCCATGCAACAGGCGAGACGTAATCTGTCAGATAGCAGCATCTGAAGGAACCCGTCTCTATATCGAATGTCTTAGAACTCCGTTTTTATGCTTCCCCATGTTGCTGGAGTAAGTGCCAATGGCGGTCCCGGATCGATCTGATAAATCATGGGAGAGTCAGGAGTGTAATCGGTTGTCCAGAGGTACTGACCGTCCCAGGCGAGATCCTGCACTACATCGCATGGAGCGGGGAACATCTTCCATGGGTATGGGTCCCCGGGGATGTTGGCGAAGATCATATCAGAGTCCTGATCGGTTACCCAGAGATAGAACCCGTCCCAGGCAAGGCCCGTAAGGCCTTCGTAACCGATGCCGCCGTTCATGGGGTAGTAAGAACTGATCTCCACTCCGGTTTCAGGATCAAGCTCGTAAACGAAATTACCACTCCAGTTCGTAGTCCAGACGGAAGATCCGTCCCAGGCAAGCCCTTCGTTACAGGTAGCATCCGGGCCCAGGATTGAATCGGTCACGGTTCCGGATGGAAGATCACGGAAATATATCCACGGGTGACAGCAGGATATCAGCTGAGTGCCGTCGTATGCAAGCCCTGTAAGACACTCGTTACCGTGTCTGGGAATTGAAGAGAGAACGTTCCCGTTTGCAGGATCGATCTCATAGATCATGAAATCATCGTCACTTGTGATCCACAAATTGCCGTCTATCCAGGTAAGTCCGTCAGGATTTCCGCCTGGCGCGGGAATCGTACTGATGACATCACCCATATCAGCAAAACTGATTGCCGTTAGAATCAGGATAATTAGAAGCACTGGTCTCATTATGCACCCTCCGATTGGATTATTCAAATTACCGATAGAGTAGTGTACTTATCCACGATGAACGAGTCAACACCAGTGATTTTCGGTTTCTGCTCCGGTGATGGCAGAGGATTGAAATCACATGCTGATGTACTTAATCATATATGTGAAGTGTTATCGCCTTCCGGTTACAGATTGTCAAAAAGATAACAACCTTCAATATCTTTTATATACTATGGTGTATTTCTAGTGAAAGGAGACAGTATGAAAAAACTTATCGGTGCCTGGCTGGTTGCAGGACTTGCTCTCTGGCTGACAGCATTGATTCTTGGTCCTAATATGGAGTTTGCAGGTTTCTGGTCCATTGTATGGGCCGCTGCGATAATTGGCCTGCTGAATTTCATTCTTGCCCCGCTGCTTAATCTGATGACATGCCCTATCTATCTGCTGACTCTCGGATTGTCACGATTCCTTATCAGTGGTCTGGTGCTGATAATCGCGAACAACTGGGTAGGCGGATTCTATATGGCCAGCTACTTGTGGGCGGTTCTTGCAGCTGTAATCATCTCCGTATTAACCGGAGCTATTGATAAAATGCTGGGAAGAAAGAAGTCCTGACCGATATCAGGGTACATTAAGCCAAGGATGTCAGATAGCTATTGACGCAAACGCTATGCTGTGGCACATTATAATAAAATTCGTATTTTGAATGGAACCTATTGATATGTTGATAGGTTGCTGATCTGAGTTTCTGCTATAAGATCCGCATGAAGAAAGGATATTATTATGGCTTCTGCAGAATGTATCCTGGTACTTGTACTCAGTGGGTGGGTCCACACGACAACACTGGAACTGCCCGTCGAAGTACCTGAGTTTCATTACACGGAGACAGGTGAATGCTTCGCAGGCATTCCTGATTGTATGATCGGCTGGATACCGGGTTTTCCCGATCTTCCCATCCACCCGGCATGGGTCGTCCTGCAGCGCGGTGAGATTGCGTCATCCATGGAGATCGTTCATGCCTCATGGACAGATGTTCCCGGAAACTGGAACCTCCGACCGCTCCCTCCTCCTACGATACTTTCTGCAACCACACCCCTTACAGATTCACCGAGAAATGATGAGGTATACGAAAAGGATTCGTTCTGGCCGGCATCGCCTGCGGAACTGACCGGCACCGGATACAGAAACGGCGTTCCCTGCGCGGAGCTGATTGTCTCTCCTCTCAGATACAACCCGGTCAGAGGAACGGTACAGCGGCTTGTTGATCTGGAGATCCGGATAGCGACAGTTCCAGAAGAAAGGAATCTATCAGCGCCCCGTCAGACAGACTGGGAGCAAATGCTGATAATCACGGATGAGTCCATCCGTGAACCATTTGACACTCTTGCTCTGTGGCGTACAGAGGGCGGTATCCTTACGGAAGTGGTTACCACTGACGTAGTTTATACCTGGCCTGGATGCGATAACATGGAACGGATCAGGAATTACGTTATAGATACCTACTCTTCGAACGGACTGGACTACCTGCTTCTTGGCGGTGATACCGACTTTATTCCATGCAGGTATGCGTATGCAATGACATACAATACCGGAGGAGGACGGGACGACAGTCTTCCCTGCGACCTGTACTTTTCTGATCTGGACGGTTCATGGAATCTTGACGGTGATGATACGTGGGGTGAGCTTGAAGACGACGTTGACCTCTATCCCGATATCTGGGTCGGGCGAGCGCCAGCTGAAGATCTCGAAGAAGCCTGGACATTCGTCAATAAGACAATAGCATATGAATCAGGCGGAGCCACCGCCCACATTGAGCGCAGCCTCCTTGCGGCAGCGGTAATGTGGAACAACCCGTATACGGACGGCAGTATATGCAAGGAGTATATCGAGGAACACTGGATTCCAGATTTCTTTGAAAACACGAAATGCTACCAGTCACAGGGAACCTACACACTGGAGACGGTTGTATCTGCTCTCAGTACAGGTACCGGTTATGTGAATTTCACTTCTCATGGATGGATAACCGGTGTCGGAGTACTGGGTCCTGAAGACGTAGACCCGATAGATTCCGATGGCATGTTCTTCGGTATGATGTACGCAAACGGATGCTGGACAAGCGCATACGATTTCGATACAGTTGCTGAGCATTTCCTGAACAATCCGGTCGGCTGCGGAGTTTCTTATATAGGTAATTCGAGCTACGGATGGGGTTCTCCGGGTAATCCACTCTACGGATATTCGGACAGGTTCGACACCGAACTCTGGAAACTGCTGTTCGAAATGCCGTCGGCGCCGCTTGGCGAACTCGTTGGTACTGTTAAGGCCGGCTTTACTCCTTTCAGCCACCAGGAAAACTGCTACAGATGCCTTCAGTACATGGTCAACCTTCTTGGTGATCCCGCCCTGAGAACATTCAGGGGTGTACCCGTTGTTCCGGAGGTTCAGCTTCCGGAAATTGTAACACCTGCAACACAGTGTATACCCGTGTTTGTCGA
>JAIOQY010000205.1 GCA_021108435.1 Candidatus Aegiribacteria sp. | reverse complement strand
TATGAGTTTGATAGGCTGCAGGTGTAAGCACAGTAATGTGTTCAGCCGAGCAGTACTAATCGGCCGTGAGGCTTCTACACTTTACTATAATACTACGGTTACACGGATTTCTCGATTCCCTGCATAGATTTGAAAGAACTGGCAATTGCCGGTGGTCAGAGCGGAGGGGCCACACCCGTTTCCATTCCGAACACGGAAGTTAAGCCCTCCAGCGCCGATGGTACTAGTTGGGTCACCTTCTGGGAGAGTAGGACACTGCCGGCTTTAATTTCGCTAAGAGAAACCCCCGGGTCTCCAACCCTCCCGGGGGTTTTTACGTAAGGTCGGACTTACCTTTCTTACGGAGAATAGAATGAATAAAACATTCAAAATGATCAGGAAAGAAGTTCTTTCCAGTGCCGGTGTCCTATACAATTTAGGATATATCGTAATGGCATTCGTATACGCGAAATCTCTGAAACCCCTGATCTCTGCTGCTGGTTATCCCGGTGAGAAAGGATTCTATGTGCCCTGGCTCGGTGTATTAATTATAGCTGCTCTTGCACTGGAGACTCCCGCTGTCTTTTCCAAGATCAGGCATACTCCATTCAGCCGTTCGAAAAACCATTTAATCTTAATCGTCATATATCTGCACTTCGTTATGGTCTCATACGCCGGATACTACGCATTCTGCGCATTCGGCTTTAAAGGCGGATGGTCCTCCCCCCTGCTGTTGCTATTCATAGCGCCCCTTTTTATCAAGGAAATGGCCGTTATGTTCGCTTTTGTCCAGGCCCCTACGATAGTAAAAAAAGAGAAGCACTCCCTGAAGATATTCTATAATTTCTCTCTATTTTTCTCGGGTCTCGTCCTGGCAACCGTGATCTGGGATACGCAGTTGACTATATTCGGACAATTGTCTGATACCGCACCCGGGATTGTAGGGGATGGAACAATTCTCCTGCCCGGCAAGCATTTCCTTACAGTGCTTATCTGCTGTATGGTGATGTTTATTCCAACCCGGCTGGGCTTCATGTTTGAGGAAAGTGCGGTTGATGAAAAAATTGGAAAACGGGTTGTATTCATCACTATCCTTCTGGCAGCTGTATCGGGAATAGCTCCGTACTACCTATCATCATGAGAAGACTTAGAAATTATGAGTTTGATAGGCTGCAGGTGTAAGCACAGTAATGTGTTCAGCCGAGCAGTACTAACCGGCCGTGAGGCTCTTCTGCTCGATGCACATTATCGGACAAGCTCCTTGGTTGGGCCACCTTCTGGGAGAGTAGGGCACTGCAGTAAATATTATATTTGAAATACACCATTATTCAATATAATGTCATTATTGCTGGTTACTTTTGGTTTCTCGGTAATGATATCCCAGCCTGTGTATCCAGTGATATCTCCTCCAACAGCTCGATTGTCTCCGAAAGAAAGATGAAAGCTTCCGAAAACCTTGGTGTCGAGTTTTGGGATGTATGACACCGAGCTGGCTGCGGGATTCAGCCCGAAGCCGACCTGACTTATTGTCTTCTCCTGACGGTCAGCTGTTCTGAAGTATTCTTCAAGCCGCTTATCGCCGCTTTCAATCCGGCAGTCCGTAACGATGCCGTTTTCTACCTGGAGGTTAATTCCTCTTGCCTCTGCATAATCCAATTCGCAGTAGTCCATGTATATGCTTCCTGAAATTGTTGACATAACAGGAACGAACGTGATCTCCCCGGATGGAATACAGGACACATTGTTAATTTCCGATGAAGAGAATGGTCCTGCATCTATAATGAACTTTTCACGATCTACAGAAACATGCAGTACATTGTCATTGCCTGTGTGTATAGTGAAAGTCTCATATTTCCGTATTCTTTCTGCAAGATCACGGGCAGTACTGAACTCGCCGGCGCTTACTGAAGCAGCTTTCCAGAACATGGTCAGCTTTTCAAGTGCATCAGGGTCCGTGTGGAATCTTTCTTCGAATCTAGGTATGGATATGACAATAGCTCTCATGCCCGCTTTCTCATTGATGCCTATAAGAGCTTGCCTCCGTGTTTCTGTAAAGAAATCAAGCCTCTTTTTCGAAACTCCTTCTTTATCTGAAATTGCAGATCGTTTGATGTCTATCCAGACATCTGCCCAGTCCACCGTCTCAGCAATACCTTTGTAGAATATCTCCACTTCCTTTTCAGGAAGATCGAACAGCATTTCTCTTGCGAGGACAGGATTGCTGACCAGTGTTCTATAGTACGCTCCAATACGCCTTAGATGTGCTGCAATTTTCAGGTATATACCTATGTTCTGTTCCTCGAAACCTATAACCACCCTCTCTTCCGGCTGAATCGAAAGGTAGTCCGAAAGAACGACTCTGGCAAACTCGTTGAGATCAAGATCAAGATCACGCTTCAGGAAATATTCGATGTAAGAGTTATTAAGGCTGCTATTCATCCCGCTGTCCGATTCACTCGTCTCTTCAAGTCCTGCTGATAGAAGAAAGTCCTGAGCTACCGCACAGTAGAACTTTTCACGATTTCCGCGTACAGGTTTGTGTGCTATCTGTCTGGCGAAACCGGAATGCTCAAGTTTCTTCAGGTAATAAATTACCCGCGGCGTCTTCATTCCAAGCTTTTCTGCCAGCTGAACACCCGATTGCGGCATTTTCTGCAGTTCTTTCAGTATCTGGAATGCGTACTTATTACTAAGTAGTTGAAGTTTACTGAAATCCGATACTATATCCAGCCCTTTCAATTTCACCTTCCTCTAATTAAGAAATAACACTGATAGAATACCGGACATTTTTTATTCCTGTCAAGCAGTCAGTGTTTCAACTGCATGATTTCCCCGCCGCAAACAGCCTCTACTTGAGAACGGTAATCTTTGTTACTACCAGAAGATCGCCGCACGATGCCCTTATTACATAAGTACCATTACTAACGGTTTGCGGTACTGTCCACATGAAACTGTGCGTTCCCTCCGTGAGATGACCACTGTAAATGACATCAGCGCATCTTCCGGAAATATCATAAACAGAAACATCGGCAAATCCGGAAACCATCGTATTCAGATCAAATGACATGTGCGAAAACACCGGATTCTGTGTCAACGAAGAGAAATGCAGCCCGGATGACATGTTCTCCAGATCTTCTGATTCGCCAATACAGGTGAAATCCTGTGCGATACGAACCAGCCAGACAGATGAGGAGCTGCCGAGTGAGGTGGTCTTACCTGTAAGAATGTACCCGCCGTCAAGGGTCAGATCCATCCCGTTGAGCGCCTCAATTCCTGAACCACCGTAGATTTGACTCCAGAGACTGTCACCATTGGCATCGGTTCTGATTATCCAGAAATCACCGTCTGTATCCCCGAAAGATTTGGTATATCCGCCAAGAAGGTAGCCGCCACCTGGAAGCTGCAGGATAGATGTACCATTATCATAATTACTCCCGCCATAAGTGCGAGACCACAGGAGATTGCCGGAAGCATCGGTCTTCAGCATATAATAATCCGTTTGACCTGAACCGTATGACATGGTGTACCCGTTGAGAATAAATCCGCCGTCTGCTGTGCACTGTACTTCCAAACCTGAATCCCATCCGCTTCCGCCGAAAGTCTTGTTCCAGAGCATTTTCCCGTCAGCATCGGTTCGAATCAGCCAGACATCCCAGCTGCCCGCGCCTGATGATGCCGTTCTGCCTGTAATAATGAACCCGCCGTCCGGGACTGCTGCTGCCGACCATGCCAGATCATCACCCGTTCCGCCATAGGTCCTGGTCCAGAGAGTGTCACCGCTGGAATCAGTCCGTATCAGATAGAAGTCTTTGTCACCTGCTCCGTAAGAGTTCGTATACCCGGCTATCATGTATCCCTGATCAGCGGTTATCACCACTGCTTCACCCTCGTCGTTAAGGGAGCCTCCGTAGGTTCTTGTCCAGAGAGTATCTCCATTGCAATCGGTTCGGACCAGATAGACATCCAGCCCGCCAGAACTGGTATGCTCTTCACTGCTGCCGGTAATGATGTAGCCGCCATCTTCAGTAATCTGAATTGAGTACCCTCTGTCGCTGTACTCCCGTCCGATGACTTTGTACCAGAGCATATCCCCATCGCCATTTGTCTTTACCAGATAAACCTGAAGATATATTGAACCACTGATATAGGAATTCGACAAACCGACAGTAATGAAACCGCCATCATCGGTAGATCGAACGTCATAGGCATAGTCCCAGAGCCATCCACCGAAATGATTGGTCCAGAGCGTATCCGGCTGCTGACCGTGCGCGAGGCCGGCAATGAGCAGCAATGTAAATATACAAATGCTTTTCCCTGATTTCATGAATTTTCAAACTCCTTACATATCCTGCCTCATCCATATTTCATTGACTCAGGCAGGGATTCCGAGGTTTTCGCGTTTTAAAAATATCAAAATGTTTCTATTTCAGATAATACTGCAATAGAATAATGCATGGATATATTCCTGTCAAGCAGTCAGGTTCTGAGGTGTGCAGACAGTTATGGATCTGGAGATTTGCGAGTGCAGACTCTATAGGCGTACTCGTACAAAACTGCGAAGAATACCAAGTGGTTTCTGCATGACTATTTGACGAGAATGAGTGAACATATTATTCTGAATTAGAAATTGTTGGTAAATGAACTGGACAGTGAATATAGCGGGTTATAT
>JAIOQY010000204.1 GCA_021108435.1 Candidatus Aegiribacteria sp. | reverse complement strand
ATTCCAGTGGATAGACCGTATAACCTGGATGTACGCTTTCATTCTGGATCAGGCAGGGATTCAAGCCCGGTAGTACATGACCTGCGGTGGAGGCTGCAGATTCCTTAGATCCCGAAGCTGATCCCTATCTTGAGAACCGGGTAGACCCCGAACCGCCTGTTCATGTCATTCACGACCGTTTCCGATTCGGCATACAGGTCAGCCATGAATTGCTCCTCGATCAAAGGAGGAATGCTTCCTCCCTCATGTGTGAGCGTGAGTTTGTAGTGCTGGAACATCGCTCCGATGTCGAAGGCTATTGAAACTTTACCATCAGAGGGTATGTGCTTCAGTATGCCGATTCCAAGGTATGGTGCAACACCCCTGCAATCGATATCTGCAACAAGCATTCCGAACTCTTCAGGAGTGTATGTATGACCACCTATCTCTATTGCTTCATCCGAGTTGGATTCCATTGAAACATTGTTCATGCTCACTATAAAACCGGTAGTAAGCCTGAAAGCACCCCGACCTGGATTGTAATCAAGCAGCAGCGGGAGCCAGGCCAGTGAAGCGTCAATATCATAATTTATCATGTCGATTTCGGTGCTGCCCTTATAATGGAAAAGATCCAGCCCGAGTCTTGCGGAAATTTCACTGGAAAGCGGGAGGGCTATTTCACCCCCGAAACCCATCGAACTGATTCGCACCCCGATTGCACCTCTGGTTTCGCTGCCTGCAGCGGAAATACCGGAATGCAGTAAACTCAGAACAAACACAGAAATCATACATAAATTTGATCGCAGCATAAAAAAACCCCAGACTATTACCAGAACAAAATGAGCATAACCTATTCAATCACGATGTGGTCGAACGTCACTTGCGGTACTTACGAGATTTAACCGTTCACTATGTCTATATCCATTTCTTCTTTCTGAAGAATAAAAGCATTACTGCACCTACCAGCAGCATAAATCCAAGTATCGCGAAATATCCATACTTCCAGCCAATCTCCGGCATATATCTGAAATTCATGCCGTAGACGCCGGAGATGAAAGTCAGGGGAATGAAGATCGTAGCTATGATGGTAAGAACCTTCATTATCTGATTCATTCTGTTACTTACACTTGAAAGGTACATATCGTGCATCCCTGATATGATGTCCCTGTAGGTTTCCACCGTATCAATAACCTGTATGGTATGATCGTACAGGTTCCTGAAGAAAACCGCAGTCGGTTTCCTTACGAGGTCCGATCCGCTTTTCTCCAGCAGCGCGATTTCTTCCCTCAACGGCCAGACGGTTCGCCGCATGAAGAGCATAGCCCTCTTGAATCTGTGAATCTTTGATACACTGTCAGGATTCGGATCCAGAATGACCCGATCCTCAATTTCCTCGATCTGATCTCCGATGGTCTCGAGTATCAGGAAGTAGCTGTCCACCACAGCATCAATAAGAGCATATGCGAGATAATCAGCCTCTTCTCTTCGGATCCTTCCCCTGCATCCCCTTATCTGCTCCCTAACAGAATCGAAAACATCTCCCGGCTTTTCCTGGAAAGTAATAACGTAGTTTTCGCCAAGAATCATACAAACCTGTTCTGTTTCCATGCCCTTATCGATATCGGAATAGCTCAGCATCTTGAGCACGATGAACAGATAGTTGTCAAAATCCTCGAACTTCGGCCTTTGCATGGTATTTACAATGTCCTCGACTGTCAGTGAATGAATGTTGAAATGCTTCCCGATTTCTTCTATGGTTTCGGCATCATGGATACCGTCAACATTTATCCATACAACATCGGAAGACTTGCAGAGATCGGCACACTCTTTCGGAGTTGAGTTCTCCTTTTCTTCGTGCAGGTTTTCGTTGAAGCGTATATAAGAAAGGCTGACTTCCTCCATTTTTCTCCTGCCGATGAAAAGAGGAGTTCCCGGAGGCTGGCCGGCTTTTTCATGCATCCTGCTGGAGCAGTTTATTCTTTCTGCCATAAGGGGTTCCCTTCAATAGAACGGAAATAACAGCATTAACAAGCTATCAGTATAATGCTGTCAGCATGAATTTACCAGACCTTACAGGGTCAGGTTGAAACCAGACCCTCCCATATTGACATCAATGGTGATCAACATTATGTAAATCCAAGTATTAAGTGTGGATTTGCATAATATATCTGGTTGGTGAGAGATGAATGAATTGATTCAACGCAAGGTTGGAAGTGTCTTTAAAAGACTTATACAAGACTATCCTGTAATCACTTTAACAGGTCCACGCCAATCAGGTAAGACGACTCTCTGCCGTATGACTTACCCCGAGATGGCATACGCAAATCTTGAGGATCCCGAAATACGTGAGTACGCATTCACTGACCCGAAAGGATTTCTGGCTCAATTTCCTGATTCCGTAATACTTGATGAAATACAGCGTGTTCCTGAACTCATCTCATACATACAGGTTATTGTTGATACTCCCGGTTTTTCAGGCAATTACATATTGACAGGAAGTCAGAATTTCAGTGTATCCAATACTGTCAATCAATCCCTTGCTGGAAGAACTGCTTTACTGACACTTTTGCCGCTTTCAAGCAGTGAGATCCTTAACCGATATCCCGAGAGTAAACCGGACGTATTGATCTACCAGGGAGGATATCCTGTTATTTACCGGAAATGTCTGAATCCAACACAGGTTCTTGGAGATTACATTGCCACTTATGTTGAAAGGGATATTCGACAGCTCAGTATGATAAGAAACCTGACGGTTTTTCAGAGATTCCTGGGATTATGCGCCGGCAGGACAGGACAATTGCTTAATAGCAGCAGTCTATCAAATGATACCGGTGTTTCCCAAACCACTGTCAGAGAATGGCTGTCTATACTGGAAGCCAGTTATATCTGTTTCCGTCTTCCACCGTTTTACGGGAATATCTCGAAAAGACTTGTCAAATCACCGAAACTGTACTTCTATGATACCGGACTTGCAGCCTATCTTATGGGCATAAACAGTATTAGTCAACTTTCTGTTCACCCTCTGCGAGGGATGCTGTTCGAAAACCTTATAGTCACCGAAATACTGAAATTCATTCTGAACAGGCGAATGAGACCCGATCTGTTCTTCTATCGAGACAGTAACGGTAATGAAGTTGATCTTGTTATCCCAGACGGAACTGGATTTGTTCCTGTTGAAATCAAATCAGGAGCAACCATATCAAAGGATTTCTTCAAGGGTCTTGCGAAATTTTCGAAAGCCGTTAAATCTCCAGTTAATAAGTTACTGGTGTATGGCGGCAATGATGAAAGGGTACAGAACGGCGTACAGATAACAGGACTTCATACCCTGGACAGAACACTGGAAAACTCATTGCAGATTTAATCGTATGAAAGGCGTATAGGGTCAGGTTCTAGACCTGACCCTATGTCTAAGTGCCGCAAGTGGCGTCCGACCCCACTAATCTCGCTTTACATACTGAGTATGAAGAAGCTCGTGGGATTTGTGACCGAGGGGTTCCTTCAGGAACTCGGCATAGAGCAGCTGCACTTCAGGATTGGCGTGTGATTTGCGGAAATGCAATGCAGCGTCCTCGGCGTAAATGGACTCCGTTCTCTTCTGCCTTATCTCCGGACTTGTAGGAATGGGCTGACCGCCTCCGCCAAGACATCCGCCAGGACAGGCCATGATCTCGATGAAATGGTAATCCGCTTCACCGGCCCGGACCTTGTCCATGAGTATCTTTGCATTGGCAAGCCCATGAGCAACCGCTACTTTCAGAGTGACTCCCGCCAGAAATTCGAAACCTGTGGCCATCCTCTCCGGCATGGTTATCGCGGCTTCCTTGATCCCCTCCATTCCCCTGACAGGTTCAACGTTCAGCCCGTCAAACGGAATCTCATGACCTGTAATTATTTCGTAGGCCGTTCTCAGAGCGGCTTCCATGACACCTCCGGTAGCACCGAAGATAACTCCTGCTCCGGTAGAATCACCCATCCACCTGTCAAATTTCTCTTCCGTAATCTTATCGAAATCGATACCTGCCTCATCGATCATTCTGGCAAGCTCACGGGTTGTAAGAACGTAATCAACATCTTTGTAACCGCTGTCGCGCATTTCGGGACGTTCCTTCTCGAATTTCTTCGCGGTACACGGCATGATGGAAACACTTACGATATTCGCTGCGTCTATGCCTTCCTTGCCGGCAAGATAGGTTTTTGCCAGAGCGCCGAACATCTGCTGCGGGCTTTTACATGTTGAAACGTTCGAAAGCAGTTCGGGATACTTATGTTCGATGAACTTTATCCATCCTGGAGAACAGCTCGTCATCATCGGCAGAGCCACACCCTTGTCTCCATCGACAAGAGCTCTCTTCAGCCTGCTTATGAGTTCATGACCTTCTTCAATGATGGTAAGGTCAGCAGTAAAATCCGTATCCAGTACCCTGTCAACTCCAAGGCCGCGAATGGCGGCCACCATTTGTCCCGTTGACCGGTCAATTGGAAGTCCCAGAGCTTCCGCTATTCCGACTCTCACTGCGGGAGCGGTCTGAAATACGACGAATTTGTCAGGATTCTCTATCGCTTCCCAGACTGGTCTGATTTCCGATGTTTCAAACAGCGCGCCTGTAGGACAGCGGATTATACACTGGCCGCACTGAGTACACGGAACATCGTTAAGACTGCGGTCCATGAATGTTGAGATAGTGACGGAGGAAGATCTGCCAACCGGTTTGATCACTGCAACACTCTGTAATTCCTCGCAGGTTCTGACACACCTGGTACACAGAATACATCTGCTGTTGTCCCTCATTATGCCGGGACTGACTTCCTCTATGGATTCCGGTTTTGACGAGGTCTGATATTCGTTGCTTGTAATGTTGTGTATCTCGGCAAGCTCCTGCAGTTCACAGTTCTTGTTTCTCTCGCACTCGGGGCAGTTCACATTATGACTTGCAAGCAGAAGTTTGAGCACTGTCCTTCTCGCGTGACGGACTTTCTTGCTGTGAGTTAGAACGTCCATGTTCGGAGTAACGGGTGTCACGCATGCTATGGCAAGAGTTCTCCAGCCCTCAACTTCAACCAGACACATTCTGCAGTTGCCTGCAAGCGACAGATCAGGATGATAGCAGAGAGTAGGAATCTCGACACCTGCGGTTTTGCAGGCATCTAGGATCGTGACTCCCTCTCTGACACTGGTTACGATACCATTTATTTTAACGGAAATATTGGGCATTATACACCTCCCTTTCCATCCGGCAGATCAATGAACTTTGTGACTATATCAATGAAACAATTGGGTGATGTCTGACCAAGTCCGCACTTGCTGCCGATTTTCATTACCTCTGCAAGCTGGAAAAATGGTTCCAGCTCCTCCATGCAGCTGATCTCTCCGTTTCTGATGAAGTGTACTGCATCCAGAAGGCGCACATTGCCTTCACGACAGGTTGTGCACTGGCCACATGATTCATGTACGAAGAATTCAAGGAAATTTTCAAGAACATCCATCATGTTACGGCTGCTGTTGAAAACAATCACCGATCCTCCGGGAGGCAGATCATCGAATGAAAGAGATCTATCAAGTTCGTCCGCGGTGATTGTTGCTCCACTGGCTCCGCCCACCTGTACTGCCTGTACATCCTCCGCACCCGCTTCTTCAAGCAGTTCGCCGATTGATGAACCCATCGGCAGTTCGAAGACGCCTGGATTCTCGATATCTCCCGAGATACTGAATAGTTTGGTACCGGAACAATTACCAATTCCAAGATCCTGATACCATTCCGCTCCATTGAGGATGATGTGAGGTACAGCGGCAAACGTTTCAACATTATTTACAATTGTAGGGCGGAACAGATATCCGGAATTAACCGGGAAAGGAGGTTTGTTCCGCGGTACTCCCCTTTTACCTTCCAGACTCTCGATAAGTGAAGTTTCTTCTCCACATACATATGCGCCCGCGCCGGGGCGGATCTCAATATTGAAGCTGAAATCCGTGCCCAGTATGTTCTCCCCGAGCAGGTTCTCCCTAATGAGATCCTCTCTGGCTTTCTCTAAAATCGGAATGAGATACGGATATTCGGCACGGAGGTAGATGATTCCATGAGAGGAACCTATTGCATAACCGCCAATCGTCATTCCCTCAAGAAGTTTCAGGGCGTAATTCTCAATCAGGTATCTATCCTTGAAAGTTCCGGGTTCACCCTCGTCCGCATTACAGATAACCATTTTGTTACTGCCGGAGGCCGCACCCGCGAGGTTCCACTTGATACCTGTCGGGAAACCGGCACCGCCTCGACCTCGGATTTCAGATTCCCTGACCTCGAAAACCACGTCGGCGGATGTCATCCCAAGGCTTTTCTTCAGAGCGGAACCGGTATCCGGCTGTTCTGTTGCAATCAGTATTTTCTTCTCGCTCATATCTGCTGACCTCCCTATTCCAGACCCGCGATAATTCTGCGGGTTTCATCCGGTGTCAGCCGGGTATGGGGAGCATCGTTTACAAGCATTGCCGGTGCCTGATCGCATAGTCCGATGCAGCTTGTAGTTTCGAGAGTTATCCTGCCGTCAGGTGTTGTGGCGCCTGCTTTTATACCAAGCTCTGCCTCAATGGTCTCAAGAATTTCGCGGGAGCCATTCATTTCGCAACTGATCGTCGTGCAAAGGCGTATGATATTCCGTCCTCTGGGTTCTGTTTTGAAGAACGAGTAAAATGAGATCACACTGTAAATTTCAGCGTTGCTTACACCAACTGCGCATGCAACAGCAACAATAGCTTCCTCAGGGATATAACCCAGTTCCCTGTTGATTTCGGTAAGAATCTGTACAACCGCTTCTCTGCCGGATCCGTACTTAGCCACTGCATCGGAAACGATTTCCTGTGGATTGCGGTTCACTGATCCTCTCCTTTCTTGAGCACTTCACGTATCCTGTTCACAAGGATAGCAGGAGGAACCGGTTTTTCGAGGAAGATGTCGACAGGGAAGAAATCCGGATTCTCCTCAGGATTAAAATCGTAACCTGTAACTTCGCCAACTGAAGTGAGCATGATGATAGGAACATTATTTCTGAGCCTTGAACGAATTCTTCTGGCCACTGCAAAACCCTCGTCTGTATGCTCCATCATGACATCAAGTATCACGACATCCGGGTTTTCTTCCTTGACCATTCTGAGTCCATCTGCGCCGCTCGATGCAGACAGCACTTCAAACCCGCAGGCTTCAAGCACAATGCTGTTGGCTTCAATGAAATCCGGGTCGTCATCAACCAGCAGTACTCTTATCTTGTCCACCATCGTATTCCCTTTCCTTTTCTCTATTATTTCGTGTCCAGTATTCTTCATTAATTCAAGCCGGAAATATAAACAACTTTCCCCTGATCCTGTCACATTACCAAACGCCTGTTCTCGCAAATGTCAGTATCGGTAATGCTCCGGTTTATACGGCCCATCTACATCCACTCCAATGTACTCCGCCTGACGGGTTGACAGTTTCGTCAGTTTCACACCCAGTTTACCAAGATGCAATCGAGCCACTTCCTCATCAAGGATCTTAGGAAGCATATAGACGCCGATAGCAGGTCTTTCCTCCGCAAGAGCTATCTGAGCAAGGCACTGATTGGTGAATGAGCTGGACATCACGAAACTTGGATGACCGGTCGCGCATCCAAGATTGACGAGCCTGCCCTCAGCCAGAAGATAGATGACATGTCCATCGGAGAAACTGAATCTGTGTACCTGGGGTTTTACCTCTTCCTTCTTCACTCCATCTGTAGCTTCAAGTCCGGCCATATCAATCTCATTATCAAAGTGACCGATATTGCAGACAATCGACTGATCCTTCATGCGGCTCATATGATCGGCCGTAATAACGTTATAGTTACCTGTTGCCGTTACTACTATTGACGCTTCTTTCAGAGCGTCCTCAACAGTTGTAACTTCGAATCCCTCCATCACAGCCTGGAGAGCACATATGGGATCGACTTCTGTGATGAGTACCCTTGCTCCGAAACCGCGCATGCTCTGAGCACAGCCTTTACCGACATCACCGTAACCGCATATTAGAATTGTTTTCCCTGCAACCATCACGTCTGTAGCACGCTTGAGTCCATCAGCAAGTGATTCTCTGCATCCGTAAAGGTTATCAAACTTGCTCTTCGTTACAGAATCGTTGACATTGTATGCGGGAAAAAGGAGTTTGCCCGCTTTAAGCATCTGGTACAGCCTGTGAACTCCGGTGGTCGTCTCTTCGGACACACCGATAATTCCGGGGACAATAGATGTCCAGAAATCAGGATTTTTCCTGACACCCGAACGAAGGTTGTCCATGAAAGCCTGCATGTCTTCGGTCTCTTCTCTGGAATCCACCAGTTTTCCTGTATTGCTGAACTCGTGTTCAAGCTCGAACCCCCTGTGAACCATAAGAGTAGCGTCACCGCCATCATCAACGATGAGGTCGGGACCCTTCCCTCCGGGGAAGGTAAGTGCGTTTCTGGTACACCACCAGTATTCCTCCAGGGATTCGCCCTTCCAGGCGAAAACTGGTATTCCGGTTTCTGCAATCGCGGCTGCTGCATGATCCTGTGTTGAAAAGATATTGCAGCTCGCCCATCTCACATCAGCACCAAGCTCCACAAGAGTCTCTATCAGTACAGCTGTCTGAATGGTCATATGAAGTGAACCGGTAATTCTCAATCCCTGCAGTGGTTTGCTTTTCCCGTATTTCTCCCTCACAGCCATGAGCCCCGGCATTTCCTTCTCAGCTATAGAGATTTCCATTCTCCCGAAATCAGCAAGTGACATATCAGCTACCTTGTAATCAGCCATTTCCGTTCCTTTCTTCAAAAACACCGGACAGTATGAACGCTCTGCCGTCATCCGTTATGTACTTATTTTCGATTTTGAATCCTGCTTTCAACATCCAGTCTCTGACTTCGTCCTGATCCAGACCAGGCCAGAGATCACCGTGAGTTCTTTTTAAATCCATGTTATCATGAGGTATAAGCTCAATTACAGCACATCGACCACCGGGAACACACACCCTTGCAGCTTCAGTAAAAAATGCGGGGGGTTCACCTAGATGATGAAGCAGCATGTGCGCTATAATCCCGTCAACCGAAGAATCGGCAACAGGTAGGTGTTCCGCAGTTCCGAGTCTGAGTTCTACATTCCTATTGTGACATTTCGCGAAAAGCTTCTTCCCCGCTTCTGAAATCATCTCCTGAGACTGGTCGACTCCAATAACGGATGTTCCCCTCCGTGCGAGTCTCAGGACAAGCTCGCCGCTTCCGCAGCCCGCATCAAGAATCAGAGCATCAACAGGAAACATATCGAGAACATCTGAAATGTAACTTTCAGGATCAGGCATAAGGCCAGATACATGATCCCACTCAGTCGCTATGCGATCGAAGAACTGTTTCGATTCCATTCTTCGCGATGCGTAGCATCTTGTCAGTTCAGACATGTCAGTATCATGATTTTCAATATTGGACGCACCTTCTGATATACTCTCGATAAGCATCCTGATTACAGAATCATGCCTGTTCAAGTTGTAGTATACCCAGCTGCCGCGTCCCTTTCGGATAACAATTCCAGCGTCAAGAAGGATTCTGAGATTATGGCTTACATTTGACTGACTCAGCCTTAGAACATCGGATATTTCACTAACGTTCAGCGGTCCTCGAAGGAGGACGCGGACCATTCTGAGCCTGCTGGAATTTGCAAGTGCACTGAAAATATTCTTCATGTATATGAATATATGATAATATTCTCATATGTCAATCAGTGCAAATGAAACCCCCTGCATTAATCGACAGGGGGTTCCTTCTCGATATTACAGCTTAGAAAGCGTTCTTGATGCTTCCCCATGTGGTCTGGTCAAGAGCTCCTTCGAAATCACCTTTGACCTGAAGAACTGCTGTACGACTCCAGGCGGGATCAGGATCCCACATACCGCCGTACCATGACCAGGTTTCCACTCCGTTGTAACTGACCTGTCCACCGGTACCGGTATTATCGTATCCGAAGCAGAAGTAGTTGCCGTCAGGAATAATAACACTCGAAGCAGTCACATCAATATATGTGTAGTCTGTAGGAGGGAATGTTCCCGGATCGGGATCATCCGGTGTAAACTCGCCGTAGTAGTCAGCAGTAGAAGCTTGACCTGAAGGAGCAACAAGTCCACCTACATCTGTCCATACTACCCAGCCGAAAGCGCCTGTGGCTGGGCCGCAGCATGGAAATCCGAATTCGGTGAGCAGTAAATCGTATCCGGTGTTGTTCTGTACTGAGGTTATGAACCATTCTCCCCAGCCATCATGTGATCCACCGGTGGTCGGAACTATATCAATGGTTCCGCCTGTGTTATACTCGAAATCCGCAGCAAAAGCAGCTGAAGCGAACACGAGTGTAACTGTCAGAATAATGAATTTTCTCATGTTTTTCCTTTCAATTTAGAGTATCTGACAATCGTTAAAAGAATGTATTCTTTATTGCTCCCCAGGTGGTTTGATCCAGGGCATCATTGAAATTGGCTTTGACCTGCAGTACCGCAGTTCGATAATGGTTTTCATCCGAAGCCCAGACACCCTCGTGCCAGGACCAGGTAACAGTACCGGTAAATGGCGTCTGGCCTCCGAGATCGGTATTCTGATAGCCGAAAACGAATTGTGTCTGATCCAGAATTACAATACTCTCACCCGATACGTTTATATACGTATACACGGATGGATCACCACCAGGTCCCTCAACAGGAGTAAAAGGCCCGTGATAATCACAGCTTTCAGGTATATCTGCTGGTGGTCCGGTATCAGGCATATTAACCCATACGACCCAGCCGAAATCTCCGGTTACTGTTCCACAACATGGAAATCCAAATTCAATCAAAACCAGATCATGCCCCGTATCGTTGTAAAAAGAGGTTATGAACCATTCCCCCCAACCTGCACTTGATCCGGAAAGATCCGCAACGTAACCGATCACCCCTCCGGTGTTATACTCAAAATCTTCCCCTAAAACTGACAATGAGAAAACCATCAGGATAAATACAAATAGATACTTCATGTTACACCCCTTTTCATGACTGGACAGTAATGTAAATTCTTTACCTTTCAAATTACGTCCAACCATCATTATCAGTAATAACAAATTTTCTCAATCAGTGCAATCCCCTTACAATTATCTGAACTTCGAAAGGGTGACTTCATAAAGAAGCCATTATTCGCAGATACTGCCTTGCGCTTCCAAGACCTTCTTTTATAGGAAAACCCCCGGCAGCGTCCGCGAAGAATATTCCGCTCGTTCCCCTCATGCCCGCTCCGCATCCGGCCGGATATCTCATTATCTCTTCCGGGGTTTCAATTGCTGCCATGTCGCAGAAAAGGTTCACTCCAAAAAGGATGGAGATGCAGGTCGAAACCCTTGTTGACGAGGTTGTTCCCGCAGGCATGTATTCTGAATATCTTGATGGCTCAGGTCTCTGCTCAGGTATGTACCTGATAAGGCTGCTCGCAGGTGAACATGCCGCTTCAAGGAGATGTATCATCATCAGGGATGATTAGTCAGAATATAAACTCAATCTAATTTCATTTATGCTCAAACCAGTACAGAAGATTGCCCAAGACAATGCAAACAGTTACATTCAGTATATGAACGGAGTGTATACTGATCATGAAGAATTCAGTGTTGCTTCTGATAGTTTTTTGCACCCTACTTCACGCCGACACCCTTCTTGTTCCTTCAGAGTATCCTGATATCTTTTCGGCAATATCAGCAGCGCAGGACGGTGATACTGTACTTGTCTTCCCAGGACACTATAATGGTGGTTTCAGCTTCCAGGGGAAGAACATAGTCCTTAGAAGCAGCGGCGGTGCCAGCAACACTTTCATCGAGTCACCATTCTCCTTTTTCCACTGCGTGATGTTTACAGGTGGAGAAGACAGTACCGCAGTTCTTGAGGGATTCAGTATAACTAATATGGATTTCGACGGTAAATCGCATGAAGGCAGGGATCCTGTTGCTAACGGTGGTGGTATCTACATAACCAACTCCTCTCCGACAATCAGGAATAATGTGATCATTAACTGTGAAGTATCTGAATTCGGAGGAGGAATATATATCATGAACTCCTCCTCCTGCCTGACTGAGAACACAATTACTGATAGTTATGCTCATGGAACCAGTGGAGGAATCAGGGCCGGTGGCAGCAGTGTCAGCGAGCAACCATTAAGAATAATCGACTGTACAATCAGCAACAATGAAGCGCAAATTACTGGTGGAGTGAGCATTACCCATTCAAATGCTGAAATCATCAACAATACAATCATTAACAACTTAGGTTTAGGCCAAGGTGCTGGTGGTATAGGGATAAACAGTCCGAGCGTGCTTCTCATTAGTAATTATATCTCAGGCAACGATGGTGGGCGCGGAGGTGGAGTAGCCATTAGCGGTAATGTGTCACTCATCGGAAATATCATTGTTGAGAATCAAGCAGGAATTGGAGGAGGAGTTGCCTGTTATGGTAATTATCTTCTTATGGAAAACAACACTATATGCATGAATACAGCATTGAGTAGTACTTATGGAACTGGTGGATTAAGCATAACTCAGTGTGATACGGCTTTTGTAACCAATAATATCATCTGGGGTAATCAAGCCCCGAATGGCACTGTTCCGAACATACTTATTTACGATACTTATATTACTATCAGTTATTCAAATATAGGTGGTGGTATTGATTCAATTTGGATTGATCCTACATCAACCTTGATTTGGGGTCCTGGCAACATCGATATTGATCCTCAGTTTGAGACGGGGCCTCTTGGTGATTATCACCTTTCCTATGGCTCCCCCTGCATAGATGCAGGTAATCCCGACTGGGAATACAACGATCCCGAGGATCCTTTCAATCCCGGTTATGCCCTCTGGCCAGCAATGGGAACCACCCGCAATGACATGGGAGCCTTCGGCGGCGGCGGTGTCAATTACTGGCTTACTGTTGAAGAGGAAGAATCCTCTGCACCTGAAACAGCGCTTGTATTAAAATCCTTCCCTAATCCGTTCAGCTCATCATGCACTGTGTGTTATCAGCTAGAGTATCCTTCACAAGTAAATCTTTCAGTGTTTGATCTCTCCGGTCGACTCGTCGAAACCCTTGTTGACGAGGTTGTTCCCGCAGGTATGTACTCCGAATATCTTTATGGCTCAGGCCTCTGCTCAGGTATATACCTGATAAGACTGGTCGCAGATGAACATGCCGCTTCAAGGAGATGTGTCATCGTCAGGGATGACTAAAGTGAAGCCATTATTCGCAGATACAACCTTGCGCTTCCAAGACCTTCTTTTATAGGAAAACCCGCGGCAGCGTCCGCGAAGAATATTCCGCTCGTTCCCCTCATGCCCGCTCCGCATCCGGCCGGATATCTCATTATCTCTTCCGGGGTTTCAATTGCTGCCATATCGCAGAAGAGGTACATTCTCGTTTCTGTCTCACCGATGGATAATTCGGGTCTGGCAACGATATATCTGACAGCTCTGAAGGCATTGTCAGGATAACCGCGCAGTGTCTGTTGACCGCCAATCTGCCGGAGCAGACCCTCGAACCAGTCCCCCTGCATTACTCCACCTGTAAGGATTTCTCCGCCCAGTCCCATGAATCCTCTGAACCAGTCTCCTCTGATCTCGGCTTCAGCCATTGTCAGCACACCTGAAGTATCCTGGCCGGTTCTGTTTCCGGCTCTGGCTTCAAATTGAAGATTCATTCCCTGCCATCCCTGCGGTACTCGCAGGCCTGCACGGTAGAGGATTCCGGCAAGACCGTAATCGTATTCCTGCCTTGAGCCATCAGGAGGATATCCTCTCCAGATGCCCGCTCCTCCCTTCACTTCCATCATGTTCATCTCCCAGATGATGGAGATACTGGCTTCCCTGTTAACCCATGAGCTTTCAGGAGTGTCCTGCGCTGCTTCAAGTTCAAGTGAAAGCGGTATGCCGAAAAGCCAGGGTTCTCTGTATCTGAGACTTGCGTTCAATCCCCCCCAGCCGGTGGTCCGGGCTGATATCTCGAGTTCCCTTGCAGTACCCGCAAGATTCAGGAACAGAACCTCACCTCCCCCTTCAAGATCTTCCCCGTTCCACCCCATCGCGGCAGCAAAATGACCGGAGCGCCCTTCCAGAATATCCTGTATCAGGACAAGGTTTCCCAGTTCTCCCAGAAACAGTGTTGTAGTTCCTGTCCGATCAAGGAATCTGAGCCGCTCCAGTCTCCTGAGCCATGAAACCACTGCTTCCCTGTCATAGATATCTCCGGGTTTCATACCGAGCAGTCTCGTGAATACTTCCGGACGAGTTCCGGGGGCTCCTTCTATCCGAACCTCCTCGAGAGAGGCATGCCTTCCCGGAACCACATTAACGACAAGCGTATCAGCTGATGAAAAGAATAACCCGGCACCGGCGAACGGATAACCTTCTTCAAGATACCATTGAAGAATTCTCTCCTGCAGTAACGCTATGGATGAATCGGACGCAAGAACCGTATCTATACCAAGTTCTGTCAGATCCGGAATAGGAGGACTTCCCCTGAAGTCGACTGAAACAGGAAGAAGATCGCCTGACTCAGCCATTATCAGAAGCAGGATCAGAAAGAACATCTAGAAATTCACCGTTCCTTCCAGCCCGGCTCTCTGAGTCCAGTTACTGCCGGACGGTTTTCTTCCCCAGTAATAGATCCTGATATCAAATCCGGATGATATGCTTTTACCTATCCTGGCAGATGTTCGCCAGGAAAGCCCGGAATCATTACCGTCAAAAAACCATACGGGAAGATCATCATCTCCGGGGATATATTCTGCGGTCGCTATAGCGTAAGCTGTCCAGCCTCCAGTCATTAAAGAGAAGTGTGGTCCAGCTTCAATCATATTACTGCGCAGATCAGAGATGACTTCCTCTCGAACCTCCAAAGCTGCCAGAAAACCCGGTTCCACTCCCTGAGAGAACTCAACAGAAGGGTCGACAGAAATCCGCAAACCACGGATATCTCTGGGGGAATAGAGTTCTTCCTCTTTTCTCCAGAATTTACCGGAACATTCTATTACCAGAATCCTCGCGGGGTTCAGTACAGGTGCTGCTTCAATGGACCAGCTTCTTTCCACCCTCAGCCCCGATCCGCTGTAGGAAATCCTCTCGTTTCTGAGCTTGCCGATAACAGTCAACCTCCTGAGAAGTCCGGTTTCCCACCGGAACCATGGTGAAAGATCGATGCTGTATCCTCCCTCTTCTTCAGTATCGAATGCACCGATGAGGGAAAGCGTTTTCAAACGATCATCAGCACCGCTGGAAGAAAGCCTGAGAACACTGTTCAGTCCGGATGAAATACCTGTGGTAGATACGGTCGTTTCAAGAGAAGCGGATGTTACCGCGTCACCGGCACCTCCAGGCTGGTAACTAATATTGTAATCTCCATCAGGATCAGGATAATACTGACCTGTCTCAGAGTCATAACTGTAGTTTCCCTCTCCTTCACCTGCCCACAGATATATCACGTCCAGTGATCTGCTTATGGTTCCTGATCCATTGTAGATGCTTTCTACCCAGACAGATCCGATAGTACCTCTGAGTGATGCAGTGATAGCGTCGGCGTGCAGTTCTCCGCCCATATCATATGATGTTGAGGAGTGCTCAATGCTTCCTCCGTACCGGAGAAAACCGCTCATACCGGATCCTTCCAGTCTCGCTCTCCAGACATTGAAAGGAGCTGACAGAGGTCCTCCTGAACGCGAATCATCCTGCAGTTCGAATCGAATCAGCGCTCTGCCCAATCCCTTCTCAAGAGACAGGCCGACGTAACCGCTCTTTACGCTTCCGGACAGGCTGTCACTCCAGGATTCCTCTGTGCCGCTCAACCCTCCGAATGGTTTCAGAGAACCTGATAATGGTATAGCTGACACTGACAGACCGTACGATTCTCCCGGTCTTATCTGATCCGTATCGTTCCGCTTCAGATAAACACCGCTTAAAAACACGGCGATGCTTCCCGGATCGAGGTTTGATGAAGCGCGATATCGCTCCAGTATACCGCCTTCCTCCATGAATCTTCCGGATGCGGTTACAAGAAGCCCTTCTCCTCCTACACTGACCTCGGCAATGTTATCCTTTCCCTTATAATCCGGAGGCAGAGACCAGGCGGAGATGGAGCTGTCAGCCTCAAGTTCATCAGGAGGTTCGTAACCGGATGTTACCAGAGTACCTCTTAAGCCAAGTCCGGGGCCGTTCTCCCAGAAATCAAATGACATGTTGCCCCGGAGACAGGTTCCCTCTCTTGTAGTGGCATCTGAATTGAAGAGATTTCCGGTTCTCCCTGATGCGGCGGTTTCCAGTTTACCATTGAGAGCGTCGGAGCTGTATTTAACGATGATACCACCTGTTCTGTAACCGACAGGTATCTGGATGTACTGCCGTGGAAGATGGGTTCCGCTTCCCTCTCCGAGCCAGAGATATCCTCCAATCGAAGAATCATATATGTAATCACCCGACCCTGATGGAGGTCGATTGAATATCACGTCCCAGTTTCCCTCTCCAGGGCCTTCGAAAATGTAATGATCAAGGCTGTCCTTACTGTAATTCCCGTTTCCCTGTCCGACATCAGTTGCACCATCAATCCATGCTTCAGAGGGGTCTTCTCCCGCATTGCTGAGAACGTTTACAGCTTCATCTGTCAGAATGAATCCAAGGGGGGATTCCCTGTTATCTTCAGCAAAAAATCCCTTGAATCCAACTTCCAGCCCTCCTGCTGAATGAACCACGGATGCGTTGACAAGATCCTTTCGAAAACCATCACCCCGCTGAGAGAATGTTATTTCGACTCTCTGAGCATTTCTTATGAGCCTGTTTGAAGTAAAAGTAATCAATCCCGCGGTGTATTCCATTTCGTAATCAGACGTTGCTCCGCGCTCCATCGTCTCACCATCCAGCCAGACCTTCTCGCTTCCTGGGACAATTTCCCATCCCGATGTCACATCATATGGTCCCTGAATCCCTTCTTCGGTGAAGAATACAGTTCTCTGCCTGGTATCCCCGGAGGTTCCATATCCCGCGGAAGCCATCAAGCGTGAAGAGATACTTCCTTCCAGATCAACTCCGCTGATTTCACGGTTCCATGCAAGTGGACCTGTCTGTTCGTTTCCGCTTACCCACTCCATATCACCCAGACGAGCTCTCCAGGTCCCGCCGTCGACCAGAAAGAAAATCCGGTCAAGCTGCGAGACAAGTTCGGAGGAATAAGGACCGGTGGACAGATTGCGATCGGTAATACTTCCGGATACGGTGATTCCAGGTGCCGCGGTTCCATCAACAGTTATTCTGGTTCCCTGATCCAGCCCTCCCCCGTCACCTACGGAAAACCCGATTCTCTTTGATCCGGATATGTAAAGTCCATGCTCCTGAACGGGATTTAATTCGCGGTGGTCGGGAAGCAGACTAACAATTCTGTTCTCAGCGAATTCAATATCCTGTTTAATCGAAGAAGGAATATCCAGGGAAAGCAGATCAAATTTCAGAAAAACAGTATCCCCGGATTCGGGGGATGGATTCAGCTGAATCCCGGTACGAAGACCTGACGCACAAGAGGAGGCGGAAAGTGTATCTCCATCCACTATGGCAATAATTGATCCGGGTTCTATCCAGAGGGAATCATCCATCTCTACGAAACCCGATCCATCACTTTCGAATTCCATTGTCATGGACGCAGCAAGCATAACAGCGACAATGAGTACGCTCACCTCAATATCAGAACTTCCCCTCTTCCAGGTGACCAGAGTACATATCGATTTCCATCCGGAGAACAGGATATTCTGCTGAATCCTCCACCTTCCGGAACTGGAAATACGGTTTCACCGTTAAAAGACAGAATACTGTCGCTCTTCAGAACCATCAGTTCATCAGCTGACAGTACCCATGCTCCCGGATATGGAAGTCTGTCCGGTGTACTGTACTGATCAAGCAGATATGATTCGGTGTCACTGGAATAGACCGCCAGGTTTCCGGATGCGGATAACTGCCCGTTACCTGAACCATCAAGCCTGACCAGAATATCAGCGGGTTCTTTCATGGAACAGATAACACCGTCAGCTTTCGAAACGTAGAGAATGGCGAATCCCGCCATGCAGATGTTTCCGGGTCGACCTCGCGAATCGATAACTTCAGCTGTTTCCCCTGCAACATCAATATGAAAGATCCTGCCTGAAAGCTCATCCGAAACGTACCAGCCCCATCTCTCATCCACGCAGAAACCTCCCGGAAGCATAACGTCCGGCAGATCATATTCAATTACTGTTTCATCAGGATGGTAGACAAGCAGGTGTGGCAGCCCCGGCAGAAGAACATGGACATTCCCTTCCATATCAATCTCCGCGTCAATGATTTCCGAAGGTACGCTCAGATAGCTGATTTCCTGAGATAATAATGCGGACTGTGATATGGAACCGAGAAACAGAAGAAGAACAGCCAGGAAAGGGAGATTATTACCGCACAACGGTAAACGAGCCGGTTTCAATCGTGTTCCCGAAATTGAATCTGAAGAAATATATCCCTGAAGCCAGATCAGAAGCTCCGGTATATGCCAGAGTAGTTTCCCCGTATTCGACATTTCCGAAATTCACACTCTCCACATATTCACCGGACAGAGTGAATATCGACAGAACAGCATCTCCGGCAGTTGAATAGAACTGGAAATACAGAGTCCCGGTACATGGCTGAGGATAGAAGGTAAATTCCCCCATTGAATCAGTTACCGATCCGGAGGACACATCAAGATCAAGCCCCGCGAACGATCTGCAGAGAAGCAGAACAGTACCCTCGGCTGGCAGGGCGACAGCAACATCGTTTGCGGCGCCTGTATCAAGTGTTTCAAGTTTTCCGCCGGCAGCATCGAATACATATGCCCTGAGGTCTCCAAGTCCTGAAGCTGTCGCACGGAAACTTCCGGTGAGACCACTTCCGAGTTCATAGTATTTCCCCTGATAGGAGGACATGTGATTGTTGTAGTCCGTATACGGATCGTTCAATACCTGCCCGGTATAGTCCAAACCCCGTCTGTTACCTGGATCTGAAGTGTCGTAATCAGCAATTCTGAACGCTTCCCATCCGTATTTTCCATCTTCGAAATCATGATCATCTATCCAGCATGCCAGCATCCAGTCCTGAAGAATACCGTTCATATCAGGATCGATCCCGGTAACATCTTGAATCGCCTGCTCCAGTCCCGAAATTCCCCGTTCTGATGTCCGAAGAGATCGATAAAGGAAATCAGTGCCGCCGTAGTTTTCAACAATGTAAGAGATGAAGAGAAATCCGGCACCGTATCCTGCAACGTATTCTATGCTGCCCCATGGCAGATTTGTCCACTTGATAGGCGTTACTCCTCCGGCTTCCAGAAAAGTCTCCACCTGGAAGGCGGGATATCCGCAGACATATACACCTGCCTGCGCCTGATTCTCAATTACCCACAGTTCCTCTGAACTGAAAGGTTCGATTCCCCATTGGATGAGATGCACAAGTTCGTGGGAAGCTGTGAAGGCGGCGTCGGCGGCATTGCTGGGAAAACAGTCGATATACATCATTTCCACTTCGTTGGAATGACCGCCGTAGTAAAGATAGGCCTCAGTCTCAGTGAACTGATTGTAGGGGCTGAAGAATCCCGCGATATACGCTCCGCCTTCATCCGGATCAAAACCGTCACGGATATCAAGCACCAGAAAGTATATCTTCGGGTCTCCGTCTATCGCGTCAGGAGGCTGTCCGAAGACATCGATATCCGTTTCGACAATACCGCCAGGCCCTGAAGGCGTGCTGTCTTCAAGAGCAGCGGCGAATATGTCCACATCGTCCTGATCGTAATGATCATCCCACTGCGTATCTTCAACAAAGATATAGGTCTGTTCCCCAACAAACCTGCAGGTTGCGGCAGTAAGATAGAAAACAGGATATTCCGTACTATGGTCAATGGACCAGAAATTAATCGTGTCCCCGATCTCATGCCCTGAATCGGTCTGCAAAGGACCGGAAGGTCTGAAAGATGGATCATGGCGTCTGTCTATCTCCATAATGCGGGGTACGAGCGGAGTTCCGTCAATTCCCCATGCGGGATTACCGGCAGGCAGTGCGATTGCCAGGAGAAGTAAAATCATCAGAATCTGGCTCCAATCGTAAACCTGACAGATGAGAAATCACGTCTTTCAGGAAAATCAAGGGACGTATATATCCCCGGTTCAGTCTCATCAAGAAGAGCTGCGTCGATAACACTTACTACCCTGTTCACAAGCGCGAATGCAGCGATGTACATGCTTCGTCTGAACCACTGCTTGCTCTTACTCAGATGATCGGCGAATTCCAGTCTCGAAGCTTCTGATGTCCAGTACCAGCCATCACTTCCGAACCTTGCGTGGGAATCATAGTAATCTCTCTGAGCGTCAGGATCATCAGGGTAATAATACCTTGCCAGTCTGTGGATATAATCATTGTATTCAGCGCTGGAGGAAAAATCAGAGACATCATCCATAAACTGGTTTGACCTCCCTGATATTGATATTCCGGCTTCTTCAATTGCCAGCCATCTGTAATCGTTTCTGTTAAATGTCCCTTCAAGGTATGACAGACCGGCGCCAATCCAGGTCACGGCTTCCACGCCCATGAATACGATGCCCCGCGTGGAATGACCCAGATGCATTTGTCCCCAGCCGGGAAGCAGAGCAGAGCGAAACAGAGCACCCTTTCTGGAGCTTGAAACAGCATCAGCCAGACCGGGAATCACAAGAAGCACGGAAAACAGAATCGCTGCTCTTGTTCTCATTAATGTACCACCGCCGCATGAAAGAGAGCATCTATGGAGCCCTCGCTGTTCGATATGTAAAGGTTAACGAAATACACCCCGGGGGCGAGATTTCTGGTATCCCAGTCAATTTCCCAGGATGCTCCTCCAGGGGCTGATCCGGATTCGTACCAGACCAGATCGCCACCCATGTTGAATATTCTGATTTCCCAGCTGCTGTCTTTACCGGGATGGAACCGAATGATTCCATTCCCTGATCTTACCGGGTTTGGATAAACATAGAATGAACCGCTTTCAAGAACGTTACCGGAAACTGAAAGAGGGGGAAGATCATCACCCCACCAGCAGTTCTCTCCGGACATCTGCAAGCCTGTGAACCACCCCTCAGGAACGAGAGTGCTGTTCCAGCAATAAATGGCTCCGCTTGAATCGGCAGCCGCTACTCTCCAGTTACCGCTGTCGTCGGGGTCCCACAGCAATGGCCGGCCAACAGGTCTGTCGCCGACTGACACAGGGAATATCCCTCTCTGATTACCCGTTTCATCGAACGCGCAGATTCTGCCGTCATCCATGGAAAGCATTGCGAATCCTTCTCCGCCAATACCTCTTTTATTCCTGCTGTAAGCGTAGACAAGGCTGTCCTGTTCAAGCAGGACCGGCCAGTCATTTATTGTAGCTCCGGATGCTCCTATCGCGGCAACACCTTCTGTCATGGTTAGAATTATCTCCAGCATGCCGTCAGAATTGATATCACCAAAACAGGGTGAAGACAGCGGAGTGCTTCCTAGTTTCGCGGGGAATCCCGGAAGAACACTACCGGATCTGTCATACGCAAATACATTGTCTCCACTGACAACAACAATATCGGCAGAGCCATCTCTGTTCAGATCGGCGGCAATCGGTAAACCTGTATCCTCATTCCCCGGCGCGACAGGCCATCCGCTGACCAGCGATCCGTCCGCATTCCATAGATAAATTCGGCTGTCAGCCGAAGCGGCGATAATCCCTGGCTGATCCTCGTCAGGATACATGGCCAGCCCTGTGACAGGGGCTGCTGTTTTAACAGGCCATCCACCCATCTGTTCACCGGAGGCATTAAAAAGCATTACCTTATGATTGTTATCAGCTACTACAACAGCTCCCAGTTTTGAACTGATAAAGGAAGCGATACCAATTCCGAAGTCCGGCAGGATAACAGGCCAACCGTCAGGTTCATTCCATTCAGGATCTCTCAGATGTATCTCACCGGTATCATTGCACATAAGTAGAAGCGGTGTTCCCTCATCGGGTCTTCCGACAACAGGAGGAGCGGAGACACCGGTACACATTAATTCGGGTCCGGAACCATCCGGCAGGAAAGCTCGTGTATATCCGGAAAACGTTGTTACAACAAGTCTGTCTCCGTTTCCGTCAGGATCATTCCAGATTACCGGCCCCCATTTTACAGGATTAACGTACACGGGCCAGCCGTCACAGACTGTTGATCTTGTTACGGTAACACCCATCGTATTTCCCGGGGCATCCAGCACCTCAACCGTAACGAATGTCTGCCCGCCCCAGCTGGCGTCGCTCGATGGTTCTGATGAAGGTGAAAATGTCCAGGAGTAACCACCCTGAAACCAGGGATCGTATTCGCTGCCCTCGTAACCGTAAATATCCGGCAGTGAGTAATCGAAATCCTGTATGCCGTCCGCCTCTTCGAGGTCAACTCCTTTATGATCAGGATCGGTATTAACCATATTGGCACTCATGTACTCGCCAAGTCTCGTTTCATCAATGTGCCATATGAGTATTCCGGAACCTGGAAGACCAAAATCATGTTCATGAATTCCGCACATGCCGTCACCGTCAGGATCTCGCTGTCTGTTCTCAATAAGAAGATATTCGGAGCTGTTAAGAGGAACGCGAAGTATGGAATCACCCTGAGTCAAAGAAAAGGTTCCATTATCTTCAAATTCGATAACGGGAGCCCATCCCAGGTACATCCTGGACCAGGCGCTCAGTGATGAAGGCCAGTAACCGCTCATGAGCCATTGTCCATACCCCATGATGTCCCAGCCGCCGACTCCCACATGCCCCGTCATGGTGTCATACAGGTCAGGAAGACCAAGCTGATGAGCAAACTCATGGCACATGGTTCCGAGAACCCCAAGACCGAAACCGTCCTGGGTTTCCTGTTCCGGAACGATGATTCCTTCTTTTACTTTTACTCCGTCATTCGTAGGAATGCCAGTGTAGTATATCCCGGCTCCGGGAAGATAATTGATCAGATCCGTCAGGGTCAGGAATACCGAACCGATATCACCAGGGCTGTTAAGAAAAATATCAGCTTCCTGACCTGATCCGGCATGAACCACCATTACAGCGTCATACATACTGAAATCAATATCAATATCGGAAATGACAACCGCGTCATGAAGAAGTTCGCAGGCTCCCTCAATGGTTTTTTCATCACTTCCATAGTAGATCATCTGATGTGAAAGCTGATATGCTCCAATATTGGACATAGGATAAATATCAAATGAAAGCAGACGATTCCCACCGCTTACACTTTCGTAGTAATTGCTTATTCCATCAGCAATACCTGTAAAATAGACGCTGTCATGAGGCGGGTCAGCATCCAGATCGAATTTACCGTTTCCGGATGTCTCTTCCGTGAAATCCTCAAGAAATTCGACTCTGATCATGCATACGTACATCGAATCATCGTAAAGCTCGACTTTTCCGGGACCTGAAATAGCAGGGCCTTCAGAAGGTCTTTCGTGCAGCGGAGGCATGGCCCCGTGGATTATCGGAGGAGCAGCCGACAATATACCTGTCAATGTGAGAAACAGAGCAAAAATCAGGAGTTTCATTGAGTTCCTAGAATCTGACAGACAGCGAATATTTAGAATTGTACTTGCCTGATCCCTGAAGATTCTCCTCAACCGGTATGAAAGCCATGTCAAGCTGGAAACCGCTGTATTGGAGCCCTGCTCCAAAAGTAGGTCCCTGAATCGTGGATATTCCCTCAGTATCATGGATATAACCCGCCCTCAGAGCGAGGAGATCGTAATACCAGAATTCAGCACCGGTACCCCATTTATTCTCATTGAACTCGGTGCCGAATCCATCGTCAACACTTGTAAGAAGTTTACTGTAGTCCGCGGTTACTCGAAGGCGGGTCAGGTGAGAATCAAATGGAATGTATGCGAGTCCGGTTCTGATTGTTCTGGGCAGGGGATTGTTCTCTGTGTTCCCACCGTAGCTTACGTTAGGCCCAAGGTTCGAAAGACAGGCCGCGATGTTAAGCCTCCCTATGTTACCAAGACCCAGATCATCCATAGGAACATGATAGAGAACACCCAGATCCGCTGCGAATGATGTTCCCTTGCCGGAATCCTGGTAATAAAGGTGATCATATATGAACTTCAAACCCAGCCCTACAGAAACACCGGGTGCGACTTCCGTGCCGAAAGAACCGGTGAGGGCAACTCCGTACGAATAGAAAGTTCCCAGTTCTTCACCTTCGGAAGTTGTCTCAAGCTGCTCGCCCATGGACATGAATGTGATGTTGCCGCCGATTCCGCCCCATCCTTCGAGATACTTGGCATAACCCAGAAATTCATAGTAAAGATCATCCGCCAGCTGCGGAAGCCAGTTACTGTGCTGCAGGGTAAGTTCCTGCCTTGTGGAATCGACAAAAGCCAGTCCTGCGGGATTCCAGTATGACGCTGTAGCATCGTCAGCCAGGGCGGTGAAAGCCTCACCCATTCCGTTTGGTCGAGCTCCAGGTGTAATTGTCATCCATACAACACTTGCCGTTGAAGCAAATGATACTGACGCAAAAGACAGAATGGCAAAAAGAAAGAGTACTTTTCGAATCATTATTCCTCCACTCAACCGTGCAGAACATACTGCCCCGGTATTCAACCTCATCATATATCAGACAGATCCATATCACTCATTAGAAACGTGTACGGGAAGCATGAAATATACATTAACGTGATTCCCGTACAACCGCTATTACGCCTGTAACCTCTGAGAATTCACCCGCATTCGCTGTGGATGTACAGGAAACAAGAAAAATGTAAGATCCACTGGCAACAAAGTCACCATCAGCATCCCTGCAATCCCACCAGCACTGGTTATATCCTGCATCTCCTTCAATGTTCCCGAACTTTTTTATTTTCCTTCCCGTGAGTGTAAAAATAGAAATATCAACAGTACCGGCCGATGTCTGGGTCCAGTTGAGTGATACTCCATCGCTGCACGGATTCGGATATGGAAATACATTGCTGATACTGAACTCAC
>JAIOQY010000203.1 GCA_021108435.1 Candidatus Aegiribacteria sp. | reverse complement strand
GTCAGGGTTTATTCAAGACTCATTCTTCACCTCCGTTAGAAGAACAATCTGATTTCCTTTACTGCTGGTCAAAGGTTGGAGTATGAACCTGACAATGGATAAGTACCTCCATCATTTGTATAGAGCCGGATTTCATTTTGTAAGTACCGCAAGTGACGTCCGGCCCCAGAGGCCATGTCGTTTTTATTGGTGGGTGGCACTGTTTGTCACTGTTGGTACACCGACCCAATGACCATACAAACCCAATTTACTCCTGTTATTCTCCTGAATACTTCATTCATATGTACTAAGAAACTGAAACCTTCCAAGAGGACCTATCGCAATCCAGTAATTTATGCTCAAGAGCTTCAAGACGAAATGGTCCGGGATAATCTCACTCGAAAGCAGTTTGCGAAAAGACATAGAGTCTCATCAGATCGGATAACTCAGTGGCTGTGCCTGCTGAAACTTCCCAAGAATAAGCTTTATGAGATAGAAGCGCTTGGTGACAACTGGGAAGGGCAGGTGGTTACAGAACGAGAGTTGCGGTCGAGCAGAAGATCTACTTACTAATCGTCCATCATCCATTTTATTGTTAACAATGACCTTGACAGCTATACGCCAATGGCGTATATAAGATTTATGAAATTCATTGAGACAGCAATATTCACAAAGTTAATTCAGAAGCTGCTTCCTGATGAAAGCTACAGAACCCTGCAAATGGCATTGATGTTACGACCTGATGCTGGTTCTGTGATTAAGGGTTCTGGTGGTTTAAGAAAAATCAGATGGAATTTGCCTGGCTCTGGAAAAAGAGGAGGATTGCGTTTGATTTATTACTGGGATCGTCCGGATGATATTTACATGATTTTCATATACAAAAAGACAGATCACAAAGATTTGACGACTGAGCAGATAAAAACACTGAAGCAGTTGATTGAGGAGAATATGTCATGAAGAACAAAGATTTTGATATGCTAGTTGCCAGTATTAAGGAAGCTGGTGATATCAAAGCGGATCGCAAAGCTCCAAGTCGAGTATTCACCATGAATCCCCCAGATATCAAGAAGATTCGGCAAACACTTCATGTTTCTCAAAGCGAATTTGCACTAATGATTGGTGTAAGTGTACGCACTCTACAAAACTGGGAGCAGGGTAGAAGAAAACCTGAAGGACCAGCTAAAGCACTCTTGAGAATAGCATCAAGGAATCCCAAAGCTGTGCTTGATGCGCTTCATACACAATAGGTGCTCCTGTTAATGGTGTAGAGCCGACTTGTATTCGTGTAATTGGTTGGTACACCAACCCAATGGCCATACGAACCCTCAGAGGCTCCGTTTTCAAGTTCTTCATCGGGATTTCCACCGAATTCAAATACAAAGTACAATGGAACCCTCCGAAACCTGATCACCCTTACCCTAGAACTTGCTGAGCTGATGAAGCGGTGGGAAGATTTTCCAGACCAAATTACAAAACGGTCTGGTTCTTCTAAAGCATCGGACTAGCCAAATTCGTGATTTCTGCTCTATTGAAGTTGATACGCCAAACGTGCGTCAAATAGAGCTGAATTACAACAAGCACTATATCCTGTGGTTATGCGCGGTCCGTTGCCTATATCTTGTGGTAGAAGTAACGTCAATCAAATAACAGTCAAATAACGAGCAAATTAACCTCACTTCACCGTTTTTGCGTTGCTAAGCCCAGAATGGAACGTAACTTGCATGCCGTCTTGACTCGCTTTCCGGGTTATAGGAGTGGATCAGGTCTGCCTCAATAGTATCTTTTATCACACGAGAGACTTGGGCAAGGTTCTTCTTCTCAATACCGAATCGTTTCCGCAACGTAGTGTTGGTCATCTGTTTTCGCTGCACATACTGGAGACAGGCATGAAGGTAGCATGCTCGGACACGGTCGGATTTGTCCATATTTGCGAAGGTCTTGTGAGCAAATAGAACTGCCCGGGTGTGGCCACCAACCACTTCGAACAGTGGTGCAGGCAACTGGGCAAACTCGGTCTCGAACACAACCTTATCCACACCACTACCTCGCTCTTCGCAAATACCTATTCGCCGCAAGAAAGAAGCAAGAGCTTCATTGCGTGATTGGGGTGGCGTATCCAAGAAGCGCATCGTATCAACTAGTGGTTGTCCAGGGTTCGTAATCTCCAATCTGCTGTCGAAGATTTCGACCATCGGCCCGGTGCCGGTTATAGTGAAATCCTGGTGAATGATGACATTGGCTACCAACTCACGAATAGCCAATTCAGGGTACATCGGAATGGTTTTCCGAAAAGCCTCGCCGATCACCTCGCTCTCGGGCAGCATGTCTTTGAGAAAACCAATTATGCCTTCGAATCCGACGGCATAACCCTTATGACCTTGATATTCGCGTTTCGTTCGAACCCGACCGTCGCCGTCGTACTCAATAACCCGTAGCGCTTTTCGCTCAAGATGTCGAAAATGCGACAGATCCGATGCGAAAAGGATTGCACCCAGGTTTAGAATATCCCATTGTCCACATTCACAGGTTTGAATCATGTGATCTTCCCCTAACCGAGCAAGAATTGCATCACGGTTTTCAGGAAGGGGTACATCCAGTAATCTGAAATAGGATGGATAGTCCAGCAATCGCAGGACATCTGTATCACTGACAGACTCTTCCGCGACCTGCTGTTCAAACGGAGTTATATCGAAAATGCGCCAGAGAACGCGTTCTTTCTCCTGAAAATCCTTCAGCTTCTTCTTATAGGAACCCACCCGGATGTATTCGATCCCCTTAAACTGCACCGGCTGATGATTCGCACGGGGAATCTCGATCATAGAGATTTGTTTGCTGTTAACCTCGAATTCGATGAAACGGAAATGAATCCGAGGGTTGAGTAAACACAGCAACCAGTTCTCTAACTCTTCGTTGCCCTTCTTGGCTTGGGATGGCTTGAATGTTGTACCTATCACATCATGTGTTGCATCGTACACTCCCCAGACAAGATAGGCATTTGCCTTACCGTATAGAGCAGCAGAATTAGCTAGTGCTGAGATGTATTCACCGATCTCCACAGTATTGGCATTGTCGCACTTGAACTCTACCCACTCTGTTTCCTATGGTAACTGGCAAAGTTCATGCAACAGACCTGCAAGAAAAACGGGGTTATCATTTTGTATCACTAATGCCCTCCATGATAGCCTTTTCGGTATAATTTGAAATAGGAACCTTGATTATTCACTTTCTGTAACTGGTTCCCTAAACAGTCTATATGCTCTTTTCTATATCTGTTCATTCACCTGAAACTGATGATACCGCTGTCAACAGTAACCAGTCAAGGTCTCTATCAGATGAGGAGCTTCGTTAATTGCGTGAAGCATAAGTTGAAGAAGTGTGGTACGTCCCCGGGCGTTTTTGTCGCTTTTATTGGTGGGTGGCACTGTTTGGTACGCCCGCCAGGACTTGAACCCGGAACCTTCTGGTCCGTAGCCAGACGCTCTATCCAATTGAGCTACGGGCGCACCGTTTATTTTGGTTGGGCCGCTATACTAACCAAACAAATACCCATTGGTCAAGATGATACATCGTAAATCAGGCTGTATTTCAGCAGCGCCTGCTCTCCGGGATAGAGATCCAGAATATCGGGAAATGCTTCCTCTTCCACGAATTCCGCTCCTCTCGGGAGAATATCGGGGTGTGAGAATTTTATCTCCATATACCTTTCTGAGTCATTGCGCAATTCAAGCAGGCAGCTATATCCGTCGGGTTTCTGTTCAATGGTTTCATGAAGTTCAACCCTGTGTTCAGCTTGAATCCACAGCGTGTCGCCTGTTCTGACAGGCCAGTCGGAAGTCTCTTCACCGGCAGGGATTATCTGCCCCGCGTCCGGTACATGACATGGAATCAGCTGATTCCACCCGGCATTTCTGGGCCATCCATAGACCAGAGTCAGAGGATGAGCGGTACCCTCCGCATGCCACCAGCCAAGTTCAAGCTCTCCATCAGGGATTATGAGTGTATCAGAAAGCCTGCAGACCGGTTCGTTCAGCATGTCCATCATCATTATGCTTTCTGAAAACCATTCCCTTCCCGTGGAATTGACAACTGAAACAGTTGCTGTAAATCTGCAGATTCCCTCCAGTATAGACCATCGATAGTTAGGCTTCCATACCATACCGTCCTGCAGATATTCCACCGAGGGAATAACGTCAGATATACCGGTTGTGATTGACACCGGAATCAGGCAGTCCTGAAGATTCTCCGTTATTATGGTATAGTCTTCAGTGCTGCATATAAATGCTATTTCTTTTATTCCTGTCATATCAGGACATTCAAGTGCGTCCCAGGGCTCAAACCGCTTTTTTAGAAACCCGCTTACTTCAGCCGGACTATTCGGATGAAGAACAAGTCCAACCGAATCCAGATAACGTTCTGCGTATCTTTCCCTTTCAGTGCATCCCGCAAGCAGTATAATAAGCAGCAGGGTGGTCGTAACGCTTTTCATGGCGTATCTATCCGTTTCAGTTTTCATTTTGAAGGGAACTTATGGCTCCATACATCTCTATTGGTGGTTACTCAGACCCACCGCGAATACCACATCTTTCTCTGGAAGTCAACCACAGTGAACTGGTAGCGCTCATCGGGGGGCCCGGCAGCGGTAAGAGCGATCTGATGAAGTGCCTTGCGGGTATCAGAAAACCAGTAAGAGATTCAATAAGAATCATGGGAGCAAAGCCTGGTACGATGAGATCGCGAGATAGATCAGTTTTTGTTTTTCAGAACTTCAATTACGCTCCGGATATCTTCATCCTCACACAACTGCAACAGAGGATTTCTCTCATTCGAGGAGTTCCCTCAAGAGATGTTAAGGATGATGTTCGTGACTGGTGCGAAAGAATGGAGCTTCAGGATGTCTGTTTAAAGTATCCGGACAAGCTGAATCTTTCACAGCTCCAGCTGTTCTCGCTTGCTCCTGTTTCTCTCACATCTCCATCGGTTGTAATACTCGATGAGCCTTTGAGGAATGTCTCCGCTTCGAGTGTCGATTCCGCGTTAGCATTGATATTGCCCGCTCTTGAGAACGCGGCTGTTCTGGCCCTTGTGCAGAAAATGTCTCCTCTTCTTGAAAAAGCGGATAGAATTGAGACTCTCCGATGAGCGGCAGGATGACGTTCTACTATAAAAGCAGCATTCTTCTTCTCCTCAGGACAAGATGGATTGGACCGTATCTTCTTCTTCCCCCCATGCTCGCCTTCATAGTTCATGCGGAAGCCTATCTTTCAGCACAGGGAGTTACCGGTATATTCAATCTGGAACAGCGAACTGTTCTTGCCATCTGGAACGCGTCTCTTCTGCTGACTCTTATTGCAGGTATAAAATCGTGTCTCTTCTTCTCCAGACTCTGGGGATCATTCTGGTTCAGGAATTCTCTTTCTCTTCCGGTAAGCAGATCCTCAGGTTTCTGGGGTTCATTTCTTGCAGTTCTTTCAATTGCCACTGTTATGTATCTGCTGACCACAGGAGCTGTGATAGCTGCGCTTCCGGAGATAAGTCGATTCCCGTGGATTCAGGTTCTGGCAGAACTGTATATACCGATTATCTGGGCAGTTTCCGCCGGAGCTCTGCTTGGTTTAATAACCTCCGGTACAGCAGGATCATTATTCTTCGTCGCTATGATGCTTCTTGGTTTTCTGACAGGGATGCCTTCCCTTTATCCTTCCTCCGGGTGGCTTCAGGCTGCTATTCCGCCTGTTGGAAGAATCATGACATTGAGCCTTGTTTTTCCAGGCGGAATCATACAGGCTGCCATTCTTCTGGCTCACTCCATAATCGTTCTAACGCTTGGAAGACTGCTTTACGGTTTTGGAATAAAGCGAAGGTAGTCAGCTCTCTATCCGATACATAAGTGATATCATTCTTTCCAGATCCGATCTTATCTCGGCATCAGATGACATTGGCGCTATTCCGTAAAAGAGCATGGAGTAGCCGTTACAGAAGATTGCGCAGGATTTTCCTTTCCCTACGATATCTCCTTCATCTGTAACAATGTTGAAGTTCATTACAGGGACAAGACCCAGAGAACCGCTCTCTCTGAATGGTGATGCCAGGCTTCCTTCTATCCATTCCGGTGCTCCCTGGAGGAGATGAGGCAGCAGGTCCGGAGAGATAATAGATCTGAACCTTTCTTCCAGCCACTCATCTTTTCGCGTATTGGGAACAAGGTTCTCCTGCCAGTAATACAGATGGTACTCCAGTCCGGAATTATTTGGCCCGCTTGCTATTACTCCCGCTTCGACTGTCAGGGTTCCTTCAACTGGCGGATTAAACTCCTCGGAGAGCCATCCAAAGGCTATTCCCGGATAATCAAGAACATATGCCGGTTCCGTTTCATTGGAACCCATAAGGGCAATCACGATAATAACTGTTGATGTAAGCATTTTCTCCAGTCTTTCTTCTGCTTTCGTATTGGCATGCGTATTCACTTCACTATAATATACATCGGTCACCGAACCGAGAGGAAATGATTTGACTGCTATTTATAAACTTCTCATTATCGAAGACGACGAATCTCTTGCTTCTCTTCTCAAAGAATACCTTGAGAGGCATGGTTTCATAGTCAACATCCTGCACCAGGGTTCCAACGCGGTAGAATCCGTTCTTGAAAACAAACCTGATCTTGTTGTTCTTGATCTTATGCTCCCCGACGCCAGTGGTCTCGATATATGCAGGGATTTAAGAGCCTCCTGGAGAGGCCCTGTTCTCATGCTGACAGCGATGAAGGATGACACTGATGTCGTAGTCGGTCTTGAAATGGGAGCCGATGACTACGTAGGAAAACCCGTAACACCGAGGGTGCTTCTTGCAAGGATCAGAGCTCTGCTCAGAAGGGGTTCCGCTGACGAGAAAGCGGAAATCATTCGAAAAGGGAATCTTCACATAGATGTTCCATCAAGGAAAGTTGTCTTCGAGAACAGGAATATCGATCTGACCACAACCGAATTCGACCTGCTTGTTCTTCTTGCGACCAGAGCTGGCAGAGTTCAGGAGAGGAGCATGCTTGTAGAAGAATTGAGGGGCATCGATTTTCACTCTTTCGACAGATCAGTTGATGTAATCATTTCCCGGCTCAGGAAGAAGCTTAAAAGCTCCTTCGAAGAAGACGATCTGATAAAGACAGTCCGCGGAGTTGGTTATGTCCTGGCTGTGCCGGATGAATCATTATGAGAAAGCTATTCTGGAAAGTCTACCTCCCTCTTGCCATCTGTGTTATCATGACTCTATTTCTCTCTGTTTTCGCTTTGACGAAAATCATTCCTGCTCAGCTCAATTCCTACAGGAACAGTGTTGAGGAGTTCAGGAATTTTGTTGTTTCTTCACAGTATCATGACCGTGAAGATATAATATTGATGGCTGAATCTCTCGATCTCGAAATAAGAGTAGTGGCTAATGCGGGACACCTTCAGCGGATTAATCCTCCAGATGGTTTTATGCCTTTACCCGGTCTCCCTCAGAACTATCCCTGGAGAATTGATCTCTCCGTTTCTCAGCGCGGTGGAGTATTTGGTTTCCTCCGTCAGGGTTTCTGGCTTTTTCTTCTGTTGCTGCTTCTTATGGAAGGTCTTGTTCTCTACTTTGCCCTCTGGCCTGTTAGAAAGCGTCTGGGCAGGCTCAGGTGGGCCGCTTCTGAATTCGGGTCAGGTAACCTCGGAGTAAGACTTCATGTAAAAGAAAAAGGAGATCTGATAGATGATGTTGGAGAAACTTTCAACAGTATGGCCGGTCAGATAAAAATTCTCCTTGAATCCCATCAGGAACTGCTTGGAATTGTGGCTCATGAGCTGCGCACTCCCATGGCCCGGATGCGGCTTGCTCTTGAACTGATCAGAGAAGATTCAAATGACGGCTCTCTTTCAATGATCGACAGGATGGATAAGGATCTAATCGCTCTTGATATGCTTGTCACTGAACTTCTTGCTTTTAACAAGCTGAAGAGGAAAGTTGAAATTCTGAAGGAAGAAGTTGATCTTGAGGAGATATGCAGCGAGCTTATTCAGGCTGAATCCTGGGCACGGGATGAAATAGAAATTCAGTTGAAAGGGAGTGGAAACTGCATCGGTGACCGATCACTGCTTGCACGAACACTTGGTAACCTGATCCGGAATGCCGTTAAGTACGCCGTCTCAAAAGTGATTGTCTCTATTTCTATCGACGATAATGGGCACTCAGCCCGCGTCTCTGTTGCGGATGACGGTCCGGGCTACAGTCCTGAAATCCTTGATCGGCTGGGAGAACCTTTTGTTAAAGATCATGCCAGCAGTGGAACCGGTCTTGGGCTCGCAATTGCAAAGAGGATTACTGATCTGCACGGCGGGACACTGTCGTTTGGCTCCAGTAGAATTCTTGGCGGAGCCGAAGCTTCCATAAGGATAAGGCGGGAATAATTCCCGCCC
>JAIOQY010000202.1 GCA_021108435.1 Candidatus Aegiribacteria sp. | reverse complement strand
AAATATAGAAAACTTTGTTTAGCTGTTCATGTAGATAATATAAATGCGTTGAATCTTTATAAGAAATTGGGTTTCAAACAAGTAGAGGAAGAAGAAGAGAAGGAGATAGTTCTAGGAATTGAATGGTAATTCGAAATACAAGCGCAGAACAATCGCTTCAACCTGATAAAACTTCGTCACGGTTTGTGCTAATCGTTTCGCTCTTTCACGCACAAACCGCGCCAAGCACGAGTACGCGCACGTTTTTACAGGTCAACTCTACATTAGACACACCGAAATTAGCAGGAAAACAAGATGATTGAAATTCGTTCACGGATGGTTCCTCTGGCTGAGTTGAGGCCCAACAACTGGTATGTCAATCGCGCCAAGCTAGATAGAATCCTCGATGCTTGGGTAAACAACGAGCAAAAGAACCTTCCTCCGGTTCTCATCACCCGAATCGACGGTGAGTTGAGCCTAATAGATGGTCACGCACGAGCTGTAGCGGCCCTATTGAACGGTGCTATTAAGATTGCAGCGCAATTCGATGAATTACCTATGATTGAGGGATCGACTGATCTATACATCCATATCCATCGTGAGGGTCCGGATCGTGGAGTGGAGAGAATCTCAGACCTCATTGCTCGGGTGGTCGAGCCTGATGAACACGAGCAACTATGGATTGGCTATTGCCAGAACTGGCTGGAGAAACACGAACAAGACAAAGATGTTTAACAAATCGCTTGAGAAGGATTTCAAGGACTGAAGCCCTTGAAATCTCTCAGCTCAGTCGTTATCCACAAAAATAGAACACCAGAAAAACTCTTGATATGACCATAATGACCATAATATAGATCTATATATAGTATGAAATAAATATTGATTCCAGAATAGGAGACGTTATCATGGAACAAGTTCTCTCAAGGTGTTCTGCAAGCATCTCAGAACTAAAGAAAAATCCAACTGCGCTACTAAATGAAGCAGAAGGCTCACCAATTACCATTCTGAATCATAATATACCTACTGCATATCTTATTCCAGCAGAAACTTACGAGTGGCTCATGGATAGGCTTGAGGACGCTGAATTGGCTCAGATCGTAATAAATCGTGCACATGAGAAAGAAAACTCCATAGAAATTGAAATTGATGATCTATAAGGTCAAATTTCTACCAAGTGCACTGAAAGAGTGGAAAAAGCTCGCTCCTCCTACTCAAACACAGTTCAAGAAAAAGCTGAAAGAAAGAATATTGCATCCACGTATTCCGAGTAGCCAGTTACGAGGTTTCAAGAATGTATATAAAATAAAATTGCGCGCAGTAGGTTATCGGCTTGTCTATGAAGAAAATTATGATGAAATATTTATCTACGTTATGGCCATCGGAAAAAGAGAACGAGGTTTAGTATACACCAAGGCAAAGAAAAGAAAATAGCGTCCCAGCCCGCTGCTTGAGCCCACATCTAAAAGAAACTTGATTCAAGTTACTTGAAAGGATATCAATCGCATCAACGCGGACTGGCAAGGATACGCCGCTTTGCACCAAGGTTTATGTCAGCCGTATCCAGCGGCATTTTCTTCTCCGGTCCGCGATATAATTGTCTTGCACAAGAATCATTTTGTTTTATTCTTCTAAGAATTCCAGTACAAGATCAGCCAGAGCGTATCCGAATATTCCAGGCATTGTAATCAGACTTGGTATGCAGTTCCGGATTCTGCCTCTTTCCAGTATCTGATCATCCCTATCCGGTGGCAGAGCATGTTTCCCGGCCGATTCCACCGAGTAAACACATTGAATACCCTTACATATTCCCCTCTTGCGAAGATACTTGCGCAGCTGTTTTGCGAGAGGACAATTGCTTGTCTTCGAGATATCACCCCTTCTTACAAGTGAAGGATCCCTCCTCCCTGATGCGCCCATACTGCTTACGACAGGGATATGATTCCTGACGCAGTATTCAAGAAGAGCGACTTTTGGATTAAGGCTGTCGATGGCATCAACGACAATATCCGGAGGAGAAGCAAGGATTTTCGCAGCGGTATCCTCATGAAAGAATTCTACAAGCGTTTCTATCTCAGTGTCCGGGCAGGTTCTTCTCAATTGCGAAGCGAGTATTTCAACCTTTGGTTTACCAATATCGCTCAATCCGGCAATCGGATTCCTGTTAAGTGAAGTTTCTGTCAATAGATCAAAATCAACAAGTTTGAGAGTTCCGGCTCCGCATCTGGCAAGTGCGATTGCAGTATGACAGCCGACTCCACCGAGTCCAATTACGGTAATTCTTGTTTTCATCAGTTTATTGTGAGTTTTCTCTCCAAGAAGATCCACAACCCGATCAAACCGTCTTTCAGTCATCAGAATCAATCCCGAACAGCTTGCAGGCATTTTCCCAGGTTATCCCGGCTATATCCTCGACACTTGTTTCACGTAATTCAGCAATCGCATGAGCTACTTTTGTCACATGAGCGGGCTCCACCTCACCTTGAGCAAGCCCTTCCATCCCGATTGAGGGAGCATCGGTTTCAAGCAGAATTCGGTCTGATGGGATAAAAACGGCGGATTTTCTAGCTCTTTTTGCTCGGAGTCTTGTTACAGCTCCGCCAAAAGCAAGGAAGAATCCAAGATCAAGAAATCGTCGTGCGAGCTGTGTCCCCCTTGAAAACGAATGTACTACTCCCCTGATCTTGCCTCTATAACTGTCTTCAGACAAAATCGACAGTATTTCCTCGAATGCTCCGCGACAGTGTAAAATTACAGCAAGGTCTAGCTTCAGCGCAACGTCCAGCTGTTGCCGGAAAACACGAATCTGAGTATTCCTGTCAGGAATTTCTACTTTGTAATCCAGTCCGATCTCACCAACAGCTACCGACGAGGAAGCGATAAGTTCATTTTCAAGGTATTTTGTATCAAGTTCATCATCAGCACACCATGGGTGGATGCCAAGCGCGGAATATATCCTCGATCTCTTTGCAAGAGCTTTTACCTGATCCCAGGATTCAGCTTCAACAGAAGGAACAATCAACCGGGTTACCCCTGCAGTCCTCGCACGGTGGAGAACCCCCTCTGTGTCTCTACGAAGGGGGTTCATAAAGAGATGACAATGAGTATCGAAAAACTGTATGGTTTTCACCGGATTCTTCCTGTTAGAATAAGTAGATTAACATTATATAGCCAAACTGCTGATGTTCAGCATGTTATTGTCAAAATGTCAGCGTCCGCTGCTTGAACCCATATCCCATTACATCATAGGCATCATGCAGAACCATGAAAGCATCCGGATCGATATGCTTAAGAATCCTTCTAAGCATCATTACCTGTCTTCTATGAATACAGACATAAATAACATCTTTTTCTTCACGTTTGTACCCACCTTCGGCCTTCAGGAAAGTAATACCTCTGTTAAGCTTTTCAAAAATTGCGTCCCGGACCTGGTCCGGTTTTTTTGTCACAATCATCACAGCTTTCACATATGGCATTCCTTCCGATGCAAAATCAGTCATCTTACTTGTAAGGAAAAGGTTCAGGTATGCCCAGATTACGATTGCAGGATTCTTGAAAACAACTCCCACTGTAAGAATTATGAGAGATTCAACTATCCAGTAACCGGTACTGATTGAAACCCCTGTAAACTTCTTCAGAATGGCAACAGGAATATCGGTCCCTCCTGTAGAACCCCGGAATTTGAAAATCAAACCGAGCCCTACTCCCAGAAGAGCAGACCCGGCAACAGAAGCCAGGAGAATGTCCATTTCCGATTTACCTGAAAGAAACATTGCAAGCCTGGGAAGTTCCCCATCTCCAGCAACATTATAGACTATTTCGCTGTAACTGGAAAGGAATGAGAGATGAGAAGGCTGAAATACCCAGCACATAGTGTTAGCCATCAGCATTCCGACAAAACTCCTGATACCGAATTGTTTTCCTATAAAATAGTATCCCAGAAAGAAGAGTGGAACGTTAAAACCAAACATCCAGATACTCTCTGTGACACCTGTCCAGTAATAGAGGACCTGAGCCAGTCCTGCAACTCCTCCCGGAGAGATCTGGAATGGGAATAAGAACCAGGAATAGGCAATTCCAAAAAACACAGAACCTGCAAGAATACCAGTGTAATCCTGTATTTCATGCCTGATATTCATAATATTCAACTCCTGGAATAACACGAGATAACTCTGTTTGTCCTGCTGTTAAAAAGGAAAAGACAAAGCCTGAATACAGCTTCGCCCCGTTACATGTAATATACATTTTAAAATTATATCTGCCAGTTTTTCAGGCTGGAACTTTAATTCTTCCTGCTTCTGAATCCTGCATGAGAGCGAGTTTAACCTTTCGTCTAGCCAGAATTATTACCCATATCAATACAGGCAGAATCCCGAGCGCTATGAACTGATTCCATAATGGAACAGCAAAGATACACAGGTCATAGAGTCCGTGAAAAAATACAGCTAATAGAAACCCCTTCCAGATTAATCGGCGTCCTGTTCCCTTATTCTTTGAGAATTTCGCCATACCGATGTAATATCCCATTATTACAGAGACAGCAGCGTGAAGCGGTATAGAGGTAAAAGCTCTGAGAACAGCTACTGTAAGCCCTCTTCCCAGTACGTAAAGAATATTCTCAAGACAGGCAAACCCCATACCTGCAACTACTGCATAGACAATTCCATCCATGATTTCATCAAAGCATTTCTTCCTGAAAGCAACCCGCCGGACGATGAACAGTTTAATGCTCTCCTCTACAAGAGCAGCTACAACGAATGCCGTGAAGATCGGGGAAAGAACTTGGTTCGGTTTAAGGATTCCCCTGAATTCACTGATGGCCATTTCAAGTATGAGAGCAGGCAGAGTGGAGAACAGCCCCAGAAGGAATATTCTGATGATTAACCCTTTGGGTTCCGGTTTTGCTTTATCTTTCCTGTAGAAGTAGATGACAATGATAACAGCTGGAATTATTGCAAGTGTCAGAGCAAGAATAACATTCATGCGTACGTCTATCCGTTCATTGAACTAATTTGAAACATCAAGATCAGTCAGTGCAATCTGCCCTGCCACTTGCTGCTTTCTTCCCAGCCGGCCCGGTATTCATATTCAACGAAGTAAACACACAGATCTGACTGATACTCGTACTCAACGTAGTAAATCTCAATATCGGACTGATATTCGTAATCAACAAAATACCAGAGCGCGTCTTCATCATCAGCCTGGTATGCGTAATCAACAACATACGCGCAAAGGTCAGCCTGATACTCATACTCAACCACATATACGCAAAGGTCTGCCTGGTACTCATACTCACAGACATATACATTTCCGGCATATACAAACGTTCCAAGTAACAATGTGATAATGGGAATTATTTTCATGATCACTCCTTCATACATCTATCTGATTTACTTATATTGAATCCATTGCCAAGGAATAAAGAATTGTCAATGAA
>JAIOQY010000201.1 GCA_021108435.1 Candidatus Aegiribacteria sp. | reverse complement strand
CAAGATCTTTATTACGTTGATCAGAGGGTTCCAGACAGCATGTAATCATTCAGTTACCTGAAATGTAACGTGCTATTTTTCTTTGGTTCATTTCGGCACAAACCCCGTGAAGCAGAAAAATCCCGAAGGGCGAACACCTCTATAGAAAGAGCCTGAACTGATCTGGTCGAGGATTATCTCTGTGTTGATCTCGCGTTTCTCCTCAGCGAGTTTTCTGATCCTGTAATAGGTAGACAGGGAACCGCCTCCTGCGATAAAACACTCCCTGTACTCTGTCCACCAGAGCTTTTCCTCCTCCTCATCCCTTTCCTCAAGCCCTTCTCTGATTTTTACCAGCCAGTACCTCTGGGCTTCAGTTTCGTAGGGAGGATGAATGAACGAGGATTTGTCGTTGCATCTGCAGTCGATTCCGACCAGCCCCGCGTCAGCCATCATTTTCGGTACTTTCGATGCGATACCGTAGTCTCCCTTCCCGAGAAGCTTCCTGCCTTCAGCCCAGATAATCCAGGCTTTGAACCAGAACAAACGCTCTTTCATTGTGATTGATGGACGGGAGGAGAAGGGCACGGCAAGAGAAGAGGAGAGGTTGTCAGGCTCCATGCACATGACAGCACCGCCCGGTTTCGTTACACGGATCATCTCCACAAGCGCTGTTTCCGGTGTTTCAAGGTGCATGAGGAGGGTCTGGCACATGGTCAGGTCCGAGCATGCGTCTTGAAGCGGTATATCGCAGGCTTCCCCTTTGAGGAAACAGGTGCATCCTCCATCTGACCATTCTTCGGACATTTCTCGCGCATCTGTGAGCAGTTTTTCCGAGCAGTCCATTCCTATGTAGGTTCCACCTTCTCCGAAGTGCCTCCAGAAGGTCCAGCCCAGGTAGCCGAGTCCGCAGCCGACGTCAACTGCTGTTATGCCATGTTTGAGGTTCAGGGATGATGATATCCGATCGATCATGTCATCACGCCACATAAACCGTCTCTGGTCAACGATCATCTTCCTGAGATCCTTTTCCGACCAGTCCCGCTTACCTTTCTCAGTCATTCAGCTTCACCTCTCATCAAGGGTTCGGGACCTTCCCAGCCATAGATATCCAGGTTCACTCGATCCTTATCATTGAAAAGAACTCCTTCACCTTCAAGAAGCTGACGCTGGGCGGAGCACTCTCCTCCACCGCTCCTGATGCTGATCATACCTCTTTTGTTGATTACCCTGTGCCAGGGGATATCGCTTCCGAACGGGACTGATGACATTGAATAACCCACGTTCCTCGCGGAACACCTTCCTGCTATCCTGGAGACTTGACCATAGGTGGCCACTTTCCCAGGCGGTATCATTCTCACTACGCTGTATATTCTTGAGTACATTGATTCATTTTTCATTTCGCATGTATGGCCATGATATTTCGGAAACGCTGACGATCATTCTTACTGATATTCGAAGAGAAATCCAGTCTGATACAGCTTCCGGTTCGCAATCCCCATATCCATCCACACACTATATTGTTTTTTCGAGCTATTTCCGACCAATCCCTGAGCAGAGCTGGAGTTACTTGTCCAGCGGTAAGAACTGCAGCGCGGTCGGTGATCCTGATAGTGAAAAGAGGCGGAGATATTCTTCTCAGTAAGATTTTGATTAAATCGGACAAATTATCTCATTCCGATCAGTGTTCAACCGGTCTGCCGACAGGCATGAGATAGAGCGGAGTTTCATCTTCCGTGAGGTTGAGTATATCACTTATTTCATTGTCGCTGAACGCTCCGACTGCTACTGTGCCGAGTCCCATCGCGGTGCACTGGAGATAAATGTTCTGTGAAACATGTCCCGCTTCCATGTGGACATAGATTCTGCCGCGATTCCCGTAAACAGAAGTTGTTATGCTGCATTCCGCGGTAATGACTATAACCGCAGGCACATCTTTTACGCATGTCTGTCCGAGCGCTGCATCGGAAAGCTCATCGAGAAAATATCCCATCCTGACCGCTGTAAGGGATTCATCTGAAGGTTCATACATGTAGATCCCGGCTTCCAGAGAGTCAACATTTTCAGCGATGACAAAAACTGAAAGGGGGAAAGTTGCACCTGCGGAGGGCGCTGCTCTGAATCCATAATCTGAAGTGATACCCTGCGCCGAGTGCAGCATCCGCGCAAGCTCTGTCAAAGAGATACTCTCTGAGGCAAATGTGCGAATAGACCGTCTTGATTCTATTGCTTCCTCAATAGAGATACCGCTGTCCGGAGCAGGTTCAGGAAGCAGGATTACAGAAGAGTGAGGACTGCCGACGCAGGCTGTAACGGAGAAAATGAGATGGAGCAACATGATGATTAACATTTTCATATTATTAAAACAATCCTATCATTTTTGCCGCCATTCCAAGAATGGCAGCCGCGAGAATGATCCTGATCCATTTGTCACCCTTCCTGATGGCGAAAGTCGATCCGAACCAGCCACCCAGAGATGTTCCTGCTGTCAGAATCAGAGCGGGAAACCACTTAACCTCACCATTTGCGATGAAGACAATCAGTGATGGAGTAAGATAAGTTGCGATAATGACAATCTTCAGACTGTTTGTTTTGATCAGCGAGAGCCCTCCGATAACTGAGAGCGAGAAGATTATCAGGTAACCGGTGCCTGCCTGGATGAATCCTCCGTATATGCCGATTAAAAAGAAGGTGATGATCTGCAGCACCGAATGCTTGAGAATCCCGGAATTGTCATTTTGTGTGTTCTTTCTTCTCGGACGAAGTACAGTTACAAGTGCCAGAAGCATTATGATGGACATCACTGTTCGGAAAATATCCTCCGGTATATCAAGAGCTATGAATGATCCTATAACAGCACCGACCATTGCCGAAATCCCGAGCTTCATTCCCTGCCTGATGTCCTTGAATCCGTGCTTTCGAAAATTTCTGATGGCAACGAGGTTCTGGATGAGTACAGCCACCCTGTTCGTACCGTTTGCTGCGGCCGCGGGGAGACCCCCAAGGATCATGAGAAGGGGAATTGTCAGGAATGACCCCCCCCCGGCGCTGACGTTCACGAACCCTGCAGCGATACCTGCAAGAAACAAGAGTATTGCGTTCAGAGGCGTCATTACTTAATAATCTCCTGAAACCGATAATTATAGCCTGCATATTTCATCATGTTTCTTAACGAAACGGTGTAGAAGCGCTCGCAGACAAGGCATGCGAATGAGGTCGACGCAGACGTATTGTATATACTTCAAGGAAGGCCGATTGAGTATAACGCAGTATGCGAGTGTCTTATGCGCCGTTGCAGTAGAGACTTGGTGAGGTAGGCCGACTCTAATAGGGATAGTATGTTTCGCCAAGCGGATTACTTGCTTTTCCTGAATATGTGTTGTCTGAGAGGGGCTTGAGAATGCCTGTTGCTGTTTACTTTATTGCCGGTGCTTTGTTTCTTGTTGCTGTACTTGTTCATTTCCTGAAACGTCTTCAGACCGGAGCTATGAAGGAAGTCCTTCGTGAGTATCCATCGCATACACATGTAATTATTTCCCCCATGGCCAACATGTTTGGATTGAAATCGAAAGGAGTAAAACAGATTCGAGGGAATGGGGTTCTTGTGCTGACATCATCCTTGCTTTACTTCCGGATGCTTATTCCTGCAAAGAAACTGATTATTCCTGTTTCCAGTATCACCGGTGTTGAGACTCCTAAAAGTTTTGCCGGAAAAACAAAGGGTGTTAAACTTCTGAAAGTCGATTTCAGAACAGCCGACGGAAAAGCAGAATCAGCTGCCTGGCTTGTGGACAGACTGGAGGATTGGGTTTCAAGCCTGAACAAACTAATTTAACCCACAAATCTCACCAGCATTTTACTGCAGCGACGAATAAAGCCGCGTCTACTTCGTTATGCTCATACATCTGTCCTCGACGTACTATTCAAGTACGCCTCCGGAATCTGTACTCGCAAGCCTCGTATCCACAGCTTTTTTCGACGCTTCGTATCAAAAGCTGATGAAATATGCGGGTTTAGCAGCTGAATTTCATTGCAGCGTTTTCAGTTATCCTGTCTGTTTTTCGATTCCGGCAGGCTGTTCCATCAATCCCAGTTTCTCAAGCCTCATGGTTATTGCATAAATGCTTCTCTGTAACTTCTCAGAAAGCTCTTCCAGCGGTGTGTTGCTGCTGAACCCTTTCTTCAGAAGCTCTTCTTCTTCTTCAGTCCACACTTTGCCCGTTCGTTCATGCTTCTGTGATGAACCCGATTCAGGCAGCTCCCCTCTCTTCAGAACAGCCTGTTCAACTTCATAGAATGCCTTTTCAAGAGTTTTCCTGAGTTCATCGAGATTTTCTTCGAACAGGAAAATCCTGTTCTGGTCGAAACCGGTGTCCGAAATTCTTCTTGATTCCGTTATACAAAGGTAGAATCTGTCATTCACCGCCTGCCGTACGTCGATGAAGTATGTCGTTCTGCCGGCTGAGACTCTTTCCGAGGAAAGTATTCCGTTATCAGTATTCATATCTGTTTCCTTTCAGTTATAGTGTAAACAACCGTTCACTATTAGTGTCCGCTTTTTTCGAGGACTTGTCAACCCCCGGTATCCGTCTGTAGCTTCTCAGTCGGTTGAATCGGGAAATGGAGGTCTTATGAGAAAGCCTGCACCAGTTCTTCCCATGTCGAGGGTAGAAATGGTCGACCTTGGCTGGGAAGTCTGTGATATCATTCTGATTACAGGGGATGCATACGTTGATCACCCCTCTTTCGGAACCGCGCTGATAGGAAGGTTCCTGGAAGGTCTTGGATACAGGGTCGGAATAATACCTCAGCCTGATATCAGCACTTCTGAAGATTTCCTCCGTCTTGGAGTTCCCAGACTGTTTATCGGGATATCTTCCGGAGCGATGGACTCGATGGTTAATCATTACACATCCCTGAAACGGATTCGATCGGACGATGCTTATTCAGAGGGGGGAAAACCGGGAAAAAGGCCTGATAGAGCTGTTCTGAAGTATGTAAATATGGTGCAGAAGACAATGCCTGGAGTTCCGGTTGTAATTGGTGGTATAGAAGCCAGCATGAGAAGATTGAGTCATTTTGATTTCTGGAGTGAAAAAATCAGAAAATCGATTCTTCTCGATTCAAAAGCCCAGATCCTGATCTATGGAATGGGAGAGAAAGCTGTCGGGGAAATAGCGGACAGGATTTCAGCAGGCAGTGACCTCAAGGGAATTAAAGGTACTGCTATATATATGAGCAGTAAAGCATTGAATGATTCAGATATCAGTGAATACACGGAACTGCCGTCGCATGAGGAAGTAATCCGGTCACCTCAGGCATTCATGGAGATGACGAAGCTGATCGAAAGTGAAAGCAACCCATGGTCCGGTTCCACACTTGTTCAGAAGGCTGACAGCCGTGCAATCATTGTTTATCCGCCGCAGCATCCACTCAGCACTGTTGAAATGGACAGGATATACGATCTTCCATTCTCCAGAAAACCTCATCCGGTTTACATGAACGAAATACCTGCTTTCAGGATGATCAGGAATTCAATTACTGTTGTCAGGGGATGCTCAGGTGGATGCAGTTTCTGTGCTCTTGGACTTCATCAGGGAAGGGCTATAAGCAGCAGAAGTATCGAGTCTGTTCTGAGAGAAGTGCACAAGCTTAAGCTGGAGAAGTACTTCAGGGGAACAGTCACAGATCTGGGTGGCCCCACCGCCAATCTATACGGCATGGGTTGCTCGGACGAAGATGCAGAAAAAAAATGTAAAAGAAATTCCTGCCTCTATCCCGGAATCTGTCCGCATTTCAGTACTGATCATGGCCCATATCTGAATCTGCTTGATTCTGTATCGAGGATTGATGGAGTCAGCAATGTATTTATATCCAGCGGGATACGCTTTGATGTCGCGCTCCGGGATCTCCGATTTATAGAAAGACTTACCGCGAATCATGTTTCGGGTTTACTGAAGATAGCGCCTGAACATTTTTCCAGGGAAGTACTCAAGCTCATGCGGAAACCGGATCCGGACCTATGGAGAGAGTTTAAAGAACTGTTTGAGAAGTACTCTGAAAAAGTTGGAAAGAGGCAATATATAGAACCTTATATACTTGCGGCATTTCCAGGATGTGGAATGAACCAGATGCATGTGACTGCCAGCGAACTGAACCGGCAGAATATGCGCCCTGAAAAAGCCCAGATATTTCTTCCGACACCAATGACCATGGCAACTGCGATGTACTTCACTGAACTTCATCCTGATACAGGAGAGAGCATTTATGTGGCTCGAAAACCGTCGAGCAGGAAACGTCAGCTTGCCTGCCTGCCGGGACATTCCGGATAATTTATTATCTAATGCGATAATAACAGCAGATTAATTACCAATATTTCTATAAGCGCTTTTTCAATCTTTCAGAGTGTTCAAATGAAGAATGATTCGATATGTTTATTGCATATAACGGTACATTGTATAAAGGGTGGTAGGATATCAAGGATAGTCAGAAGCGACAGATAGTAATCAGTTCTGACGGGAGAAAACTCGGGAAAACACTTCTGGCCTGTGAACTGGTTGAGAAATTCAATTCAATCGGATTATCAGTCTCCTGTACAAAATTATCAAGAGGTACACATGGAATAAGTGGTATTCAAACAGATCGCGGACCTGAGGGATCTGACACAGATCGATTTTCGGAAGCGGGAGCTTCAAGGGTCATTTTCTTCCGATACTCCCATATGCAGGAATTATCTGAAGCCATGAATGATATCTCCTCTGACACGGATATCCATATATTGGAGAGTAATTCCATTCTAGAACTTATAAGCCCAGATTATCATATACATCTCATATCTGATTCCAGCCGAAAGCCTGGTGCAGACGTACTATCCCGGAAAGCCGACCTGACCGTTTTTAGTCCGCTGACAGCGATTGAGGCTGATAAGATCTCCGCGATTGTACCGGCTCTCATGAATATCAAGGGTATTTCCTCTTTTTCGATAAGTGGTAAACACTGGATAGAACTGGAAGGTGAATCTCTGTTCGGTCAGGGTCGGATTGAACTTCTGAAAGCGGTTGGAAGTACAGGGTCCATCCTGCAGGCTGCCAGGGAAACCGGAGTCCCATATAAGAGGGTATGGCTCCTGCTTCGGGACGCTGAAGACAGACTTGGCGCAGAACTCATCATGAGTGATCGAGGTGGTTCGAAAGGTGGAGGAAGCAATCTCACTAAGCTGGCTGAGAGAATCATTGAAATATGGGACAGAACTGAATCGGATTTCAGAGATCTGTTGAATCAACTGGAGGTATAATGATCTCTACTGCAGATGCTCTTCAAATAGTACTTGAGAATTCAGGACAGCCGCTCGTTATTCAATTACCTCTCGATAGTGCTGCCGGCTTCGTACTGGCAAGTGATATCCATTCCGATATAGATATGCCGCCCTTCAATCGTTCCGCCATGGATGGCTATGCGATTACTGGTAACGGATTGAGATATGAGCTTCTTGAAGAGATTGTTGCCGGGGATTCAGGTTCAGTCACTCTTGGAAAAGGTCTGGCCGCTCCGATTATGACAGGTGCTCCAGTTCCAGAAGGGGCCGACAGAATTGTGATTGTCGAAAACTCCAGAGTCGAGGAATCCGTTCTTTACCTTGATGAAGTACCTGATCCCGGAGCAAATATCTGCTGGCGAGGGCAGGATATAAAGGGGGGTCAGACGGTATTGGAGCATGGCACCAGACTGGCCAGTCAGCATCTTGGAATAGCTGCTGCTGCGGGCATGGGTGTTCTGGACGTGTTCAGCAAACCAAGGATTGCACTAGTCACAACCGGAACAGAAGTCATTCCACCAACATGGAAACCATCTCCAGGTGCCGTCAGAAACGCAAATATGTCTCTTGTAAATGCACAGCTGTCATTGGGTGGATTTCCCGTGGATATGTCAGTTCACTCTGCTGATGATCCCGAATCATTGAAAGCGACTTTTCAGCAGCTTCTGAGATATACCGATGTACTGATTGTGGCAGGAGGTGTTTCAAAGGGTACAAGAGATTTCGTTCCGTCAGTTCTTGAATCCCTCGGAGTAAAACTGCATATCAGAACTGTGGCTCAGAAACCCGGTAAACCGCTGCTGTTCGGAAACGATTCGGAAGGAAGACCTGTCTTTGGACTCCCGGGAAATCCTGTTTCGGTGATGGTTTCCATAGAGGAATATGTGCTTCCCCTTCTCAGGAAGAGAGCCGGATGCAAAGGATACCATAAACGTGTATATCATGGAGAGATAACATCCGATTACCGTAAGAAACCTGGCAGGCTGCATTTCCTCAGGGTTATCGCTTACCGTGAAAGTCATACATGGAAACTGCATCATCCGGAGAGTTCCGGCTCAGGAGACCTGATGAGCACAGTGAACGTGAATGCTCTAGCACTTGCAGGTGAAGATGTGGTGAGCCTGAGATCCGGAGATATCCTGTCTTTTCATTTCTTCTACTCAACTGCCGGGGAACTGTCCTTCGCGTGAAAGATAGGAACGGAAGGGAAATAAACTACCTGAGACTGTCCGTGACTGACAGGTGCAATCTCAGATGCGTCTACTGTATGCCGGAATCAGGCGTTCCGCTAATCGACCATGCAGATATCCTTTCTGTTGAAGAGGTCGTGCGCGTTGTTCGGATTATCAATGATTCAGTTGGCCTGTCAAAGGTGAGAATAACCGGAGGTGAACCCCTTGTGCGAAGAGGGGTGCTGCAGATAATAAAAGGAATTTCCCGCATCGGTATTGAAGAACTTACCCTGACAACCAATGGATTACTTCTGAAGCAGATGTCGAAGCAGCTTGCTGAAGCTGGAATACAGCGAGTGAATATCAGTCTGGACAGCCTGCGGGACCACAGGCTGAAGAAAATCTCGCGGAGAGACATCTCCCTGCATGATATAGAGAAAGCGATTTATGCAGCATTTGATGCGGGGCTGAAACCTGTCAGGATAAACTGCGTCCTCATGCGAGGAATAAACGATGATGAAATAGCTGAATTCCTCGAATGGGGAAAAAAAATGGGGGTCACGGTCCGTTTCATTGAGCACATGCCTTCCAGCCTCAACCAGAGCATTTTCGTTTCAAGGGATGAGATCATTCAGCACGCTTCAATTACAGGAACCATCCGCCGTCGGAAAGATGATGGAGGCACAGCTGGAATCTATACGGTTGGAGAAGGTGCTGATACATTCGGGATCATTGCTCCCTTCTCTGACCCTATGTGCAAAAATTGCAACAGGATAAGACTATCTGCAAGAGGCACGCTTGTACCCTGTCTTGCATCGACAGAAGAAATTTCTATCAGGGAACCTGTGCGTAACGGAGCTGATGATGAGAGCATCTCCAGGCTTGTACGGCAAATGGTAATCAATAAACCTGACTCACATGGTGGCTGCGTAAGCACGGAAATGTGGAAGATTGGCGGGTAGATATGAAGAAAATGTCTCATATTGATAAGAAGGGGAACGCGAGGATGGTTGATGTTTCATCAAAGGAACCAACTGAAAGAACAGCAGTAGCCTCCGGGTGCATAAAACTTGGTAAAAATGCGTCTGACTCCATCGATGATGATTCCGTTCCAAAGGGTGATGTATTCGCTGCAGCCAGAATAGCTGCAATTCAGGCGGTGAAAAAAACGTGGGAGACCATCCCGCTTTGTCATCCAATAAGGATAGGTGGAACTTTGATTGAACTGGTGAAGGACGGAACATCAGTTACCGCAGTCTGTACTGTGAAGGGCATAGAGTCTACCGGATACGAAATGGAAGCTCTTGTTGGAGTAACAACAGCTCTTCTGACTGTTTACGATATGACCAAAGCACTTGATCGCGAAATGGAAATAACCGATGTGAGACTCCTTCGGAAAAGTGGAGGGAAATCAGGAGAGTATATATGGCAAGGGTAAGCGCTGTCTGTCTCTCCGAAAAAAGGATGACACGGAAGACAAAGCAGGATTCGATAAATCTGATCGAAAACTTCGGTGTTGAGGGAGATGCTCACGGAGGAACGGGTTCACGCCAGGTTTCAATACTCTCAGAGCTGTCACTTTCTAAAATGGAAGCGGAAGGGATAACCATCTCACACGGCTGCTGTGGAGAGAATATCGATGTTGGCGGAGCGGTTGAACTTCATACATTGCTCCCCGGAGTAAAGCTCAAATTCGGCGATTCCGCTGTGGTAGGGATTACTGAAATAGGGAAGGATAATTCAGACGGTCATGCGGACAATGTCATTCAGAAGAACATCTTTCCAGTTGAAGGCATTTTCGCTGAAGTACTCACAGGCGGAGCTGTTAAACCGGACGATCCTATCGAAGTACTCCGTGATCCCGGATACAGCGCAGGAGTACTGACAGTAAGTGATTCAGCATCCAGAGGGGATTATCCTGACCTGAGCGGCCCCGCATTGATGGAATTGCTTCGCAGTAATGATTTTCTTCCTGCGAGGTATGCCTTAGTTCCTGACGAGGTGCCTGAAATAGCGGCGAAGCTGAAAAGATGGTGCGATGACGGTTTTCTGGATGTGCTGTTCACAACAGGCGGAACCGGTTTTTCTGTGAGAGATGTTACTCCGGAAGCAACAGTAATGATATGTGACAGGAACGTTCCGGGTATTCCCGAAATGATAAGACAGAAATCCTCGGAGATCGTTAATTCAGCCTGGCTGTCCCGGGCAGTCGCGGGTATAAGAAAGAGGACTCTCGTCATTAATCTGCCGGGAAGCAAGAAAGCAGCCCTCGAATGCGCTGAATTCGCTCTTGCTGTAATTGATCACGGTCTTGAGATACTTCGTGGCGACGTCACTAACTGCGGACAGTAGGGTCACACCTTGTATTTTGATATTTAGCGCATAATGCATTACAAACTGTAATGTAAAGTACTGTAATTAAGATTGTAAGAAACCGGAAACCCATTAGAGCTTCCGGTTTCTCCAGATGACCCTGTAACTAATGAGGAAGAACTGCCCCAAGTATCTGTTCAGTCTCAGACGTAGCGTCAGCCATAAGCCTTTCGATATCACCACCGAAGAGCTTGCTCATCATACCTGTGTTCATTCTCGAAACGATTACGTCGCCCTCAGATGTTTCGTATACCGCTACCCGGCAGGGCATCATGGAAGACACCACGCGGGATTCATCATCCGAGAGTATCTGTCCTGCGAGATCTACCTTGCATAATTCGATTACGGTGACAGGAGCAACATCATATCCGCCACCCGCAACCGAGTTACTGATTACGTGAACCGCAGGGATTTTCCAGCCAAGCGTTTCTGCCTCTGCCTGGATTATTTCAACGGTATCATCATATGAGTAAAGACTTTCACTTTCATTGATCATCATACCCGGGGCAACGGAAATACCGACGATTCCCACAAGAGCGGCTCCGGCAATGAAACTGATCAGCCCGGTTATTATATATTTAACATTCACTTTACTTACCTTTCTCTATATGGAGGGTTTCAGAAATCTGATCTCTCCATAATTTTTGAGAGATTCTACCGGTTACACTGTCTTCCAACCTGAAAGCAGTTAAACCGGCTTTTCTCATCTGTGTGACAGCTCTGTCAGCGAGATCGCAGAAAATGTCACTGCAATACGCAAGAACTGTCCTGGTGTCTTTGAATTTGGAGATGAAATTTTCAAGTTCATTGAAAGGAACAGAGACAGCAGCAGGGAGATGCGCGGAATTGAATTCTTCGGTATCCCGGACGTCGATTATTAGTACTTTTCCGGATTTGACTAAATCGGTCAGATTCGAGTCATCGGAACATTGAAACTTATGCCGTGTAGTTTCAAGTTCCTTCATATGGAGTTTCATGTCCGGAAGCAATTCAATTGACAGGTTCTTGAGATTGCTCATTAGAGTAATGATGCCGGTGCAGGAGACAGAGTAGAGAGAATATCTGCCTTTTTTCTGAAATGATACGAAACCTGAAGATTTCAGCTTTTGCAGGTGATGAGAAACAGTCTTCACCGGTAAATCAAGTACACTTGCAAGATCCTCAACAGTTCTTTCAGCCTGGCAGAGACTGTCGATTATTCGTAGCCGTTCCGGTGAATCCAGTGCTTTACCAAGTACTGAGATTTTACTGAAGAAATCCGACTTGTTCACTTGTTCCTTTCATATACTAACATTCCAACGAACGTTAGAATAATATATTCCATGCATTTTGTCAACCCTGTTTGATAAGCATGGAGAATGTTGTTGAAAAGTGTTAATATAGAAAAAGAACTTGACAATATATAAAGTATGGTTTATATATAAGCCTGAATTTATGAAACTCTAGAAAGGAGTAGTCATGAGTGAGGAACAGAAAGAAATACTTCAGATGGTTTCTGAAGGTAAGATAACTGCTGACGATGGTGTAAAACTACTTACTGCGCTGGAGGAAGGAGAGCGGAAAAGACGAGATCATGATTCACCTGCCCAAAGAATGAAGAAGCAGAAAAAAATGATCCTCGAATCAATGAGGGGTCACGGTATGGGTCTTGAAGACATGCGCGAAATCGGGCACATGGTCAAGAATATTGTTGGCGACGCTGTATCAGGTATCAATGAGAACTTTTCAACAGAGATATTTAATATCGACAAGGATCGATTCAAGTATTCCGGGAAACTTGATGGTGAAATTGAATTAGATGAAGGAACAGAATTATACATATCAAATAAGCGATCAAGGAGCGGAGCTGACATAAATCTTGAAGGTGTTGACGGTTCATCATGCGCAGTTATCGGTGAAGATGCGCCAGAAGTATCCATATTGCGTGATGGTGAATCTGTCTGGCTGAAGTGGGATGAGGGTGATATTACACTGAGTATACCTGAATCTGTTGGACAACTGAGCACCAGCACAAATGGCGGTGATATTACCGTTACAAGAGTAAGAACTCCGGTAAATGTGAAGACCGCAGGAGGAGATATCAGCATTCTGGAAGCATCGCATGGTTTTAATGCAAAAACAATGGGAGGTGACATTATCATTTCGCTGAGTGATCTGTGGGATGAGGATTCCGCTGCTGTGACAATGGGTGGCGATATCAACGTAGGTTTGCGCACGGACACAAAAGCCGTTATTTCTGCAAAGACCTATGGAGGTGATATCAATGTTCAGGAAGGTATTGGTGAGATAAGCAGGTCTGGACAATTCGGTGCCTCCAACGTAAGAGTATGCTTGTCAGGAGAAGAATCTTCTGCTATCAGATTAAAAACTATGGGTGGAGACATCTCGATCAGTGATCGGGAAATAATTGAGGAAGGTGGGGAGATAGAAGACGATGACTGACAGTTCCATGCCCCCTAAGTGTCCGTCATGCGGTGACAAATTGATTGTTGTTAAGCTTCAGTGCAGTTCGTGTGATACAGAAGTTAATGGCGAATTTGATCTGTGCCCTGTATGTAGTCTGGAGGGAAATCATCGTGAACTATTTGATCTTTTCCTCGAGGCCAGGGGTAATCTGAAGCAGGTTCAGAGAAAACTGGGTGTGTCATACCCGACTGTTCGACTGAGGATAGAGGATATGTTCAGTGAATTAAGGGGAGATAAGCCGCCGCAGGATCCTTCTGAGGTTCTCAAGAAGCTCAGTAATGGTGAAATAGACGTAGATACTGCACAAAAACTGCTTGCAGGGTATTGAATTAGATCTGCGTGGTTTCAGGTCACTAAATCAGTATTCAGCACATAGGGTCAGGCCGTGAAAATCAGTTTTAAACGCTGATTTTCAAGACCTGACCCAGTGCATTATTATAGACATGTCCATATATTGACTGATGGTCCCGGATTTCGAAACTTGTTAAATGGAGAATCAATTGCCGCACGAATTCGCTTCACTGCTTCAGAAATTACATAGACACACCCAAAGAGCTGATACCGCCTCCGATTATGAAACCGGTGAGCTCAAGCAGGGAGAGAGAAGGAATGTAGCGATACTTTATCTTGATCTGGGCGGGTTCACTTCCATCTCCGAGAAGCTGGATCATGAAGAGGTTCATGATATCGCCAAGGGTATCATGGATACTCTTGTAGATATCTCCTGCCACTACGGCGGTTATGTAGACAAGATCGAAGGTGACAGGATCATGGTTCTTTTCGGAGCCAGAAAAGCCGGGGAGAATGACAGTATGCGAGCTGTTACCTGCGGACTGAGGATGATTGATTCTATCCAGACCGCAAGTGATATACTGTCTGAGATCGGGATTTCCGTAACGGCAAGAATAGGGATCAATACAGGCTCGGTTACTGTTGCACCCGATGCTATAGGACATCTCACCGCAATGGGAAATACGGTGAATCTGGCATCCAGAATGGAGGAAGCTGCTGATGTCAACACCATTCTGGTGACCAGATCCGTTCAGGAGAAATGCGGCGAAATGGTGATCTGGGAGAATATGGGGAACATTTCTCTCAAGGGGGTTTCGAATCCAGTATATGCCTTCCGGCCAACGGGACTTGGGAATATTTCGGGAACTCGCTGGGAACGGATTGCCAGAGTTACAACTTCCACCTTTGTGGGGAGGACGAATGAGCTATCCATTCTTGAGAAGAAGCTCGATATGCAGGCACGCGGTGAAACCGGAAGGAATCCTGCTGGAGGTTTAAGGCATATTGTTCTGGGTATCAAGGGCGAGGCTGGTATAGGGAAATCCCGCCTTGTATGGGAATTCTCAAAACGGAAATGTACGAACAGGGATATTCTGGTGCTCAACGGACATACATTATCGTTCGCTCAGCCTGCCTATTGGCTCTGGACGACTGTTCTTCGGGATTTCTTTGGTATCGAGCACGGCAGCAAATCCAATTATAGAGAGCTTAAGGATAAGATAAAGGTACTCAGTGATGATACTGCACTGCTTTCCTCGCTTCCGTTCCTCGCTGATCTTCTTTCGATTAAGTCCGATGATCATAAACTGGAGGAACTCGATCTCAGAACCAGGGCACTGGAGACCAGGA
>JAIOQY010000200.1 GCA_021108435.1 Candidatus Aegiribacteria sp. | reverse complement strand
GTGAGAAAACATAATAATTATAGGAGCATTCCCCTTCCGGCGGCATCATACACTGACGCATCAATGTAAAAGAGCTCCAGTACAGCATTTCATGATCATGGTTTGAAAATGTTAAATTTGGGATGCTGCCGTAAATTTGTTCGGCGTCCTCTATAAAGCGGTGCAAATCAATCAACCTCAAACTTCTACATTCAGCGATAAGATTATTCACATCAGATTCGGATTCAGTCACTCCTCTGATTATCCGCAGATGAGAACTCTGTCCTGATGGGATTGATAGTGTTTTCTGCATGGCTGCTATTTCAACATCAGCCGCAGGAATAGCATTATATAGGCGATTGCTTAAAACATCGCTGAAAAAGACAGTGTTCTGAACGCTATACCTGCCGCTGTTGCCATGCGTGTTCGTAATTGAGAAAGAAGAATCGGCCAGATGAGTATACGCGCCAAAACCATCTGCTTCCGAATCAATAATGTAAACATTGATTAGATCTTCCTGATAAGGCACACCGTGGGAAATAGTCCATCCATCCGGTCTCTCTTTATGCTGAAAAATAAAACCGTCGTATTCAGAATCGATTATTGATACATCTGTGATTTCATCCGTATGATGATAGAAAAATGGATAAACGGTTAACTCCGCATCAGAAGCACTCTCATTTGTGATATGAATATCCTGTATAGCAATTCTTGAACTGTAAACATCAAAAAATATTTCTACGCGGATTCCCTCAAAAGGATAATAGTAATATTTAACTAAATCACTGTATGATGTTGTAATAAGCGGTTCCGCAAATAGTTCATTTAAGTAATATCGGAACTCTCCATTTAGTTTAAACCCGATGCAGAGGCTTCCGCCATTGTCCGTTTCGAAATCAATCCCGTCCTGCAAATCATACCATTTGAATATGTATCCTTCGTCAATAATAAATTCCGAACGGCTTAGCGGTGCAGCGTAAGTTGTATAGATAGGATCATCCTTTCCCGCTTCGAGATTGCTTAGATACGCCTGACTCTGCAGCGTTCCGGTTAAAATCATCATTACAATACAGGTAATGAAATGATATTCAGTGCGCATTCTTACTCCATTCAAGCAATGGGAAGGTGGATTTCCCGTCATGCTGCAATTCGCCCAAAACACGATATTTCTCTTTCTTTTTACTGCAAATTCTTAACCCAAACTAATAATGGCTTTGCTGATAAGGAATGCAGCCATCATTAACCATCTCCTTGAAGATCATCCTTCGCGCCTCCACATCAAACACGAAATCCGTTCCGAGAACACGTCCCCACCAGATCCTCCCGAACAGCAGCTTTTCGTTTATCCATTTCACAACCACACTGGATGAAGAATGATCAATCAGATCGATCAGTATTGGTTTTTCCTGTTCAGCATTTATAACAATCCTGGTTGACCATGGACCGCTTCGCCCAAAATCAGGCTCAACGAGCAGAAAATAGTAGGCTTCATTTCCTGAATAGACAGCCTCGGGCAGAATACTGGGAAATTCGCCAATGGAAAGAACAATCCTGTCCTCATACTCTTCCTCGAAGATCGTATGAAAAAGCCTCGGCGCACTCCACCTGGAAGGATCAGTGTGAGGCTCTTCTCCATTCCACAACATCGATTCCGGAACACCATCAGATACAAGCCCATTCTCGTGCCAATCAACATCCCGATCCGAATTTTCGTCCGTAAGCCCAGAACTTCCAGAAACTGAAACCATTGAAAAAGCCACAATCAGAAGTGAAAGCATTATTCTCATATTACATAATCTCCTTTTGAAATCAATGATACTGCTTGAAATACTTCCCGGTCAACGTCATTGCTGGCAAATTTCTGCAGGAAACCAGAATAACCAGAAACTCGTGGTTCCCGGGAGTGCCCGAAAACCTCACATCAGGACATATCTCTCCTTTGGAACCGGATTGCTGAATGGTTCTATCACCAGATCTTGTCAGTGGGTATTACCCATTTGCACAGAACCGTGTTGATTGAGAGGTATTTCAAGCATCTGCGAGAATCTTTCCTAATCTTTCTGAGGCTCCGTGGCCGATGCCAGTATGATCCTGTCAGGGGTAATCTATATATCCGTATCAAGAATGTGATCGCTGGAGAGCCGACTGGTTCGGCAGATTACGGTTGGTGCTACCTGATCATCTTCGGAACAATCCACACCCAGTGCCAGTGGGAAACCGATCTGAAGAGTTCTTCTTCAGTGCCTTACCTAAACTTACTGCTCCCACTCGTAGAAGTCGCTCACCAGGTCGTCAGTGTCGAAGGCCGCTAGTTCCTGATCGGTGAGCCACCGCTTCACGTAATCAGCCAAATCCAAGAGCTGCTCGTTGAGCAAGGCAATGTCCTTATCGGGCGCAGACTCGAACTCGCGTGCAACCAGCTTGCCGAGACTAATGCTCTTGCGCTCATCGAGGGTCGGGTCGCGGTTGTTGGCGGTCCAGCGACGAATCGCGTCGAGCTGCATGATGATGGACTCGATCGCGGGCCACTCGCCGACCTTGGGTGGCAACAGCTTCTTGGTCTCCTGGATTACATGATCGAGGAGAGGTCGGAAGTCGTCGCGTCCCTGAATGTGACGGTAGGTGAGTGGCATGGCGCTTCGCCCCTCACCATCTCAAACCGGGGATACTGATTCCTACCGAGAGGTTGAAACCAGGAATACGAATTTTGATTTCAAACAATCCCAGCAAATTTTCCCAAACAGCGTATTTGCCCAAGTATAACCTCCTAAATCCTGATGAGTTGTATACAGGTGTTTACATACTAAGTCAAGGACGATACCTCCAGAGCATTTCACCGGTTTCAGTGCGAAGCAGTGAGATATTAAAGGTTTACCAGAGAGAAACTCATTATCTCGAGGGTTTGTTCTTCGCTGTAGCCCAGCTGCTCCATCGCGCCTGAGGGACTCGAAGGTAAATCACTCCAACACGGGTTGTCAGAGTTCGTTCCTTGAAGCCGTTCCGATGCGTAGTACAGCCATTACCACGCTCATAGGGTTTACGACTTATATGCTTATCTAACTCTGCTTCTACAAGTTCTTGGATTTTATCTTCTCCCTAAACGACCACTAGGAATTCACAGACAAATAAGGACACAATCGTACCGGTATATACCTCAGGAAGAGATAGACATTGACAAGAATGCTTACTATTATATTATAAGATATAAATGCTGATGTGTTCTCTTAGCAAATAAATATACAGGTATATTGGAAGTAAATTGCATAAAATGCTGAAGGTTCTTAAACTGATAGTATTGGTTTTATTCATTCTTGCAGGTATTTCCTGCTTGACCGATCCGGTTGAACTGGGCGAACATGATGACTATGTGGCACAATTCGATCTGGTATGGAGTACCTACGACCAGGAATACATAGGATTCATCTTCCTGGATCTTGACTGGGATGCCGTATATGACCAGTACAGACCGGAGGTCGGCGAGATACAGAGCCAACAGGAGTTAGTAGATCTTCTCCTTCAAATGCTTGCTCTTCTTGAGGATCTTCATATATGGATTTTTGCTCCTGATGGACTTGTTTTCGGTTCATATTCACCTAGTGTTCAGGATAATTACAGAATGTCAGTCCTATGGACTTACATTGACAGTCTCTCAACGGGTGGATTCACATTCTGGGATGCTGATTCCACCTGGGGTTATGCAATGTTCGATTCCATTCCCTACGTTATGGTCACGGGTATGCACGAGTATCTTAACGTCGATCATTTGACTAACCTTATAGAAAATGTCCCCGATGCTCCGGCAATGATCATTGACGTAAGAATGAACTCAGGGGGTCACTCGTCGACTGCATATCAACTGTTACGGAGGATTTGCACTGAAGACGGACTGGCCTATTACTGGGTGTATCGCAACGGGCCGGAGCATGATGACCTTTCTGAACCAGAACCTGTTTACAATTATTCTTTAAGCACCTGCTTCGACCGGCCGGTGATAGTGCTGATAGGCGAGGGCTGCGCCAGTGCAACGGAGGGGTTCGCACTGAGAGCTGATGTGCTTCCCCATGTAATCCTGGCTGGAGATACCACAATGAGAGAGGTCAACGCTAACGATCCAATATATTCAGAACTGGCTGGTGGGTATGAGTATTCCCTCCCAATAGCTACAATTCTGTCTGCCGATAGCTCGACCTGGATACAGGAAACTGGTATTGCCCCGGATGTGTACATAGAGGCGACTATAGAGGATTTTAATCAAGGGATTGACCCTGTATTGGAATACGCCCTGGAGTGGGCGGCTTCACAATAGTGAATATACTGACCCGGAAAACAGGTGAGATCTCTATTTTGAATCGGGATTGGTTGAACAGGTTGTTAAAAGAGAACAGACATTATTCGAATATTCGCCGATCCCTTGTGATTTCACTTATCCTCCTTGTATTCGGGAATGCTCTGGCAGGTACCACCGGCAGGATTGCAGGAACAGTTACCAGCGCTGAAGGTAATCCTCTGGTCGGGGCCAGTGTGATAGTAGATGGAACACCCTATGGGGCAATAACCGATCCAAATGGAGAGTACTTCATCAATATTCTAACTCCCGCCGAATATTCTTTGTCCGCCAGGATGGTAGGTATGGCGGAGGTTACAAAAGAGGGGATTATTGTGGTTGCAGACCAGTCTACCACAGTAGACTTCTCTCTGCAGGAGCAGGCCGCAGGCAGAACAGTGATCAGAGTGACCGACCAGCGAAGTCTGATACTTCAGGACGTGCCATCTACGATATACGTGATCGACCGGGATGAAATTCGCCTGATGCCCGTGATTGGGTTACTCGATGTAGTGAGCAGGCAGCCCGGCATCGTCTCCAGAGGCGGAGCCATCCATGTTCGCGGAGGAAGAGCTGGAGAAGTCTCATTTCTGCTGGATGGGATTTCCACGCAGTCACCTTTATCAAATGCATTCATCTCCACTGTACCACTTATGGCCCTTTCCAGAACTTCGATAATAACCGGAGGCTTTCCCGCCGAGTATGGCAATGCAATGTCCGGTATCGTGAACATGATAACCAGAGATGGAGGAGATGACTTTGAAGCCAACCTGCAGGTGCGAACCGGAGAGATGACCGAGTTCGGTTATGAGAACATCTCCAGAAATTACTCCGAACCTTCGGAGAACAACAACTTCCGAAGTGACATGATTAATCTTGAATGTTCCATCGGAGGTCCCGAACCCGTAACAACCCACATTCTGCCTTCGATCGGGATAGAAATCCCCGGAGAGATGCGTTTCTTCGCTGCGGCCAGCTACATCAGAAGCGGACGAGATCTTCAGGACAGCAGGGGCTATTGGGAGAACAACTGGCAGAATGGAATAACAGCCTCGGGAAAGTTGACATACCGGCCGACGGGAAGGACCAGGATATCACTCCTGAGTTACTACACCTGGAGAAATATGGGTTGGGACGAGTGGCTATGGTCTCGATACGATCAGGCAGTCTACATCAATGATGAAATTCACCTTGGGGGGGATCCGGATTATGCGCTTCCCATAAAGTTCCAGGAGAACGCCGGAGCCACGATATCGCTCACGCATTCGTTCAGTGATATAATTTTTATGAACCTGAGCCTGAACCAGAACAGAACCTGTAACTGGAGGAGGGTAGAGGACCGGAACGGCGGTTACATAGGCGAAGGCTATGAGCCTAATGACTGGTACGTTTTCTTTCTACCACAACCGAGAATAGCTGATGAATTTGGTTTTTACCATTCAGGAATACATCCGGATGTATGGCTCGATTCGCGCAGCACCGTGACCAATCTGAAGTTTAATCTTACTTCCTTCCTGAATAGTAATATTGAACTTAAAACCGGGCTGGAAGCGAGGTATTACGATATTTACGACTATTCCGTCTATGTTGAGGATCAGGGAGACATCTACACCAGCTTGTGGAGAGCATATCCATTCTCCGGAGCATTATATGCCATGGCCAAGGTGGAATCATCCGGGGGACTTGTGGTGACTCCTGGCATCCGACTGGACATGTTTGATGCCAACACCGCAATGTACGAACTTGAAGAAGGGGGAAGTATCGATGTTTCCAGGAAGTACCAGCTGAGTCCGAGGCTCGGTATATCTCATCCTGTAACCGACCGTGATGTTTTCTTTTCCACCTACGGGCATTACTTCCAGATGGCCAACTTCAACCAGCTCTTCTACGGTACAGACTACAACCTGTCGGGATCATACAACATTATCGGAAATCCTGATCTCGATGCTCAGCGAACTATTGCATATGAGGCAGGGCTCAGACACAGGTTCAACGATCTCTCCTCAATTTCGGTTTCAGTATTCAACAAAGATGTGACCGGTCTGGTCCGAACGGCGAACAATTCCAGTGTGACCCCCGGGGAATACTATATATACGAGAACGACGATAGTCACGGCACTCTCAGGGGTCTGGAACTGAAATTTCTAAGGCTTCCCGGAAGTATCCTCTCGGGCAGCATGTCCTACACTTACTCGATATCCAAGGGTCGCTATTCCTCCTCGGTCGAGCAGCGGGGATACTCATCCAGCGGATTCACTTTCCCGCCACCGGAGGACAGCTACCTGGACTGGGACCAGAGGCATACCGCTGACGCTCAAGTAAACCTTGTTGTACCACGGGAAGAGGGACCTGAGCTGGGAGGGCTTCGGCCTTTTGAAGGAACCAGCTTGACCATCAGCTGGACATGGGGAAGTGGATTCCCCTACAGCCCTCCATCAGGTGGATCGGAACAGCCACAGGTGAATACGGAACGCTATCCCTTTACGATGGAGACAAATATAGGACTGACCAGGCAGTTCTGGCCGGGATTCTGTGAAATTGAACTGGGGCTAACCATCTACAATCTATTCAACAGGCAAAACCTGATCAGGATTTTCGATACGGGTTATTATATGGAAACCAGTGAACCCGGTGGAGTTTCCGGGAATCCTGGAACCTGGTCACCTGCCAGGCATATTATGCTGAGACTTGGAGTGAGCTTTTAACACAATGAACAGGAAATCCCGTTTACTGAATGTACTGATGACCTCTGTACAGGAATTCTCTTCTGGAATAGTCTTAATAATTACTCTTGCATTCCTTTTCGGATGTCACCAGGTTGCTGAGTTCGAAACAGGGGCAACTTCCGGGGTGAGCTTTGTAAGGACTTCCGACTACACGGTGGAGACTGTAGTGTCTGGTCTGGAGGGGGCAAGATCAATTTGCTCCAACGGTAACAACGAGTTCCTGGTGGCCACAACCGAAGGAGTTCTGTACAGAGTTAACTCACAGTCGATGGTTGTTGAAAGCTCCTTTCTGATTGGAATACCGTCCGGCAGCGGTTACAGCGAAATCATCAGATCTACGCAGGACAACTCGATATATATCCTCGGACCAGCAGGAAAGATCATCGAGTGGAGCCTGAATCACAACTATGTAATAGACGAGTTCTACACCGGACCGAATCCTGTAGACATCTGTGTTTCTCCCGATGGCAGCAACCACATCTTTGTTATCGATTCAGGGGACCAGACCATCAGGAAGGTAATGACATCATCTAACACAGTGATCGAAGAGTCCAACCTGTATCACACACCTTCCTCAGTATCCGGATACACTGCGTGTCCGGAATTTGTTCTGGTAGCCTGTTCAGATGATACAGGGTCAGTATGCCTGCTGGATGTTGAAACGCTCAACTTGCACACTGCAACATTCACTGGCATGCCATGTGGTGAAATCACCTCATCACAGAATGACAGCGTTTTCTGCATAATACATCCGGGAACGGGTTCTTCGGATGGAGGTGCTACCCTTGTAAGAGCCAGACCAGTCCCGGAATACATGGAATACTTTCCCATAGCAGGAACGCCAGTTTCGCTCTGTTCGTACCCCTATGGCAGCTATTTCTATATAGCGTCGCTCAAAGATGGCGATACTGTTATCACTGTGCTCAATGGGGATACATTCCAGGCGGAGACGGAATTCACTATAGACGGCTTTCCTTTTGATATCACCACCCATCGAAATGGAGAGTATCTTCTGGTTCTAACCTCGGATTAATTGTAAACTGCACGATTTATTGAATAAGAAGAATCCTTAGAAATCGTAGACCACCGGGTTTATCTGGGCAGGATTCTCGGGTGACCATGTTCTTGCTTTACCCTTTGAAATTCTGAACAGTGTCAGTGTATCCCATCCGAACTGCTCAACCACAGGTTTAAGAAAAGTGAATCTTGTTTCAACTATATGCTTCTTCAGTTCTTTATCATCGAGCATTTTTATTCTTCCTTGAATTCTCAGCTGCAGCTTTTCTTCCATGCTCCAGTAGCAGAGTTCCACCGAGGGATTTGCAAGCAGCTGTCCGCAGACATCCTTACCTGTACCGGTACAGAAGGTAAGACCGTTCTCATCAATATGCGGTGTGTCCATCGCTCTGACACGGGGTTCGGTCCCTTCTATGATAGCCATGTACGAAGTAGTATTGCGCCTGATGACAAACGGCTGCTCGATGAAGGAGATGACTTTCATCTCTCCTCCGCACTTCGGACATCTGAGAGCATCAACATCCCAAACCTTCTTCAGGAGAGTTGCCCACATTTGTCGAATGCGGCGGGAGCATGCGGGACGATCTTTCATGGAAGAGGCGCATGTGAAGCGACTTCAGGGTATGCTTCCAATCTGTGCCTCATGTAAGAAAGTCAGGGATGATGACGGTTACTGGAAGCAGATAGAGTCCTATATCTCAGATCACTCCAACGCGAGATTCTCTCACAGCCTCTGCCCCGAAGTGCATGATCAGGCTTCACGGCAAAGACTTTATGCGGGAGAGCTGAAGGAGTTTCCTGCCGGCAGGATGTCTTCAGAAGTGAAGGCACTTGGAATTTATTATGATATATTTATTGAAGGTAAGTAGCTAACATTTTCGGAGGTTTGATTTCATGTTTAAGAATACAGTTTTGACAGTTTTCATTCTGGTCATATTCACGGGCATTACAATTGCTGACTCGGTAACACTTTGCCCAACTGATGACGCCGATGTGTGGGAATACACACCCGATACTAATAGAGGCTCGGAAATAAGTTTCCAGGTCGGTTGTGGTGGCTCCGGGTATTGGAGGAATTCTCTCATCAAGTTCGACCTGTCCGCCTATTCCGGGGCAACTGTCAACAGCGCCATTCTACGTTTATGGGTTACTGGTTCGTATGGTGATTTTCCGACGGATAACATCTTTATTGTCAGGAATGACGCTGACTGGGACGAGTTGACCGTAACCTGGAATAACAAACCTACTTCTGCCGGGATTGCCCCCATAACCGCACCATCAACCTATGACTGGTGGGAAATTGATGTAACGGGTTGGGTTCAGGATTTTGTGGATGGGTCCTTTCCTAACTACGGCTTTCAAATACTGCAGAATGATACAGACTATGCAATATTTTCTATGGGAACGAAGGAAGGTCCGATAGATCCGGAACTGGTGTTGGATTTTGTACCGGTTTCCCTCGAACACACAACTTTCGGCAGGATAAAATCTCTATTTGATTAATGGATCAGTTAAGTCTTTCCAGCATCTGCTCCGCCATTCGTATCTTGTGGGAACTTTAACGGGCCGGAGTCGAGGAAGCTCTGAAGGTCTTCGCGTACGCCGCCTGTTTGTATTATGCCGAATCGGATTGCCACTGTAGATTCTCCTTCATATTGTCAGAGAGGTATCTTCGGGGGAAAGGATATTTTTCAGTAACCAACTACAATTATGCATATGACAAATCGTAGCGGGAGAACAGAACAGAAACGAAAATCCGTTAGGAGAGCGCTTATAAAAGTCATCCTGATAGCAGTGGTTGTTTACCTGGGAATTTGCGTTTACTTTTATCTGAACCAGAGAGCTTTCATCTACTTACCGCAGCAGGGGGTGCTGCACACCTGCGAGGAGCCGGTAGAAATTCGGAGCGGTGAAATCATCCTCAGGGGATGGGTAGTGAACGAGGGTAGTGACGAAGCTGTCATCTACTTCGGAGGAAACGCCGAGAGACCTGAAGCAAACATCCCCGACTTTAAACTTATCTTTGATAACCGGACCGTCTACCTGATCAACTACAGAGGCTACGGGGAGAGCGGCGGCAGCCCCACGGAAGAAGGTCTGTACGCGGATGCCCTTGCAATCTACGACCACATATCACAGAACCACTCGAAGGTTACCGTCATCGGCAGAAGCCTGGGTACAGGTGTGGCCACCTATCTGGCCTCTGTGAGAGAGGTGGACAAGCTGGTGCTGATAGAGCCTTTCGACTGCCTGGTTACCGTAGCCCGAGCAGCCTACCCGGTTCTGCCGGTAAGGTTCATGATAAAGGACCGCTACGATTCCGCAGGCAGGGCAGGAAGCATCACTGCAGAGACGCTTATAATTATGGCAGAGAAGGATGACGTAATACCCGGCTGGTCGACGGAGAGACTTATTTCGGAGTTTGATCAGGATATCCTGCAAATAGTCGTCATTAAGTATGCGACTCATAACGATATACAGAATTACCCGCAGTACTGCAGGGTGCTGGAGGAGTTTGTCACCTCCGAATGATTTCCGGTTCAGTCAGATACTGAATTGCATCGGAAGCATAGTGAACGGCCTGTCTTAGGGGAAATGGGAATGTAGGGATTCAGGAGCATTTGACCGGATTCACACCGAAACAGTACGATACACTGTAGAACGACTAAAGGTTTGCCAGTGAGAAATTCACCATTTCGAGGGTCTGTTCTTCGCTGTAACACAGCTGCTCCATGTAATTTGGATTTTCCGCCGTTCCGGGGACAGTACACCTGTCAATTTTTATCTACCAGGATATGTATAATTAATTCTACTCACGCTATTGGGCAAGTGTCGCAAGTGAAGTCCGGTCCCAATTGACGGTCCCAATTTAAAAGACCAAACGGATATTCAGACCGAATCCACCTGCACTAAGGTCTGTGTTTTCTATTATCCTGAAGGATGGCCTCCAATCAGCACTTATTGATATTGGAAATGTGAATCTATATTCGAAACCCAGTTCACCAACGACTCCGAGTTGAAATGGATCATCAAAAACCACAAAAGGTCCAAAACCAGCATACCAATTTAAAGCTTCTCTACCAAAACGTTTGTACAGGAAGTCCACGAGTAAATCAATACCTACACCATTTCCAAAAGATACGTCAGCATGAATCCGGCTATACTGTCCTATAGAAATTATAGCATCAACAGCTATATCACCACCCGACACATCTCCAAATCGGACACCTAGCTCACTTATTCCTGATGCAACTGATGCAATTAACAGTACTGATGCAATAAGTGCGAATAGCTTTTTCATTCTCTTTCTCCTGTTTTGTTTTCAGAATAATCTACCAATATCACTTTTTTTTTCAGTTTCTTTATCTCAAGTCAAGGATACCGGCAGTATTATTCCCGGTCAACGTTAAGATCTGGGATACTTTGAGGAAAGTTTTGCATGTGCTTCAAGTGACGTCTGACCCAAAGGCGTTAAAGATTCACCAGAGAGAAATCCACCAGCCTGAGATTTATGTGAACTTCCATGAAATACCTGTCTTCGTTGAGTGGCATCTTGAACATACTTGAGAATTTAACGCGTCTTCAAGAGACTTCATAAACCCTTCAAGAATGACCCGGTTAGAAGTAATCTCAATCCTGTCAGGGATTTTATATTATGGTTATTGTCTCAGTTATGATCAAGCATGCCAGTCTCACTAATTATACAAGATAGAAATAGAGCAACGCATAAGCGTATAAGTATTCATTGAAATTCGCAATCTGCATCTCGAAGCTTTGAATTGACATGACCTGACAATTATAGGTTTTGTCTTGTCAGATGAAAAAGCCGGCGGTGATATCGTCTTTCTTACTACTAATCGCTATTCTACCGGAAATGTAACAATAGTAATCTTGATTTCAAGCCATTCCGGGAATTTTCTCTAAATAGCATATTCGTCCGGGTATATGCAAAACGCGTCCACCAATCACCTCCCGGTGAAAGGTGAAGCGCCTGACAGCCAGATGTTCAGCTACTGCTGTGATCATAGCGCATGCACGGCTTCCCGGAAATGATGGATATGATAAAAAGAAGCAAAAGACTGAACATTCCTGAGACTGTTTTCATTGATCCACTTCAAATAACTTGCATCCTGATCCCCGGTTTCGTCCATATACCGATTATGTGAAGATATCTGTACACACATCAGGAGCTTACAGTATAGTATTCTAACTCATAAATTCAAAGGAGTAGCCAGCCGGACTAAAATGAGAATCTCCAATACTGTAACGAAATCAGCGATATCTCGTCTGTACGGATGAAGACATCGTATAATATATCCAAGAGTAATGGAAGGAGAAAAAAATGGGAGATGAGGGAGTTCGGATCATAGCTTTGCTCCTGTCGATAGGCGGACCGGTAATCCTTGCGTTGGTCATACTCATGAACAGACACCACCTAGCCCAGAAGAAGTATGAGAGGATCAATCAAGCGCTCGAATCAGGTAGGAGTCCCGAGGAAGTAGAGCGGATGATAAAGATGATGGAGAAGAGGAGAGTTCCCCGGCGTAGAACCGGTTTTTTCAGGACCGGTTTTGTCGTGATCGGGCTGAGTCTCTCTTCGCTCGTGGTAGGTCTTGTTATCGGCGTTGAAGCGTGTCTGGCCGCGGCTGGTGCTGGACTGGTATTCGGACTGGCACTTATTGCGGTCTGGTACATGATGGATCGAAACACGAAAACGGAATAGAGAGTTGATAACCGACCCGGACAGGCTGAGCGATGTCAGGTTAGCCTGCGAGGGCGACAGACAGGCCTTCGGCAGGTTGATCGATGATTACGGCGGGTTGGTGCACACTCTGCTTCTGCGGATGGTTAACGACCGGGACACCGCACTGGACCTGGCGCAGGAGACGTTCGTGAAAGCCTGGACCAAACTCCGCAGCCTTCGGAAGCACGAGAGCTTTCCGTCGTGGATATGCTCAACCGCTCGGCGGACAGCACTGGATCACCTCCGCAGAAAAAGGATCAGGAAGGAAGTCAGCATGTCTGAGGAAGATTTCGTCAAGAGCTCCTTCGAATGTGAACCAGAGCTTTCAGAAGAGGGTATTATTCTGCTCGAGCAAGCTGTATGCAGGCTCTCCGAACGCGACAAACAGCTTATCACTCTCGCCTACTGGAAAGAGTTGAGTCTTATGGAAGTTGGACGTATCATGGGGATACCGGAGCCTAATGTCCGCGTTTACCTCCACCGGGCCAGAAAGAAACTGAGAGAACTCCTGAGAGGACACGAGGATGAACTCCTGCAGCAGATCGACTAGCGTACTCTCCTACCTTATGGGTGAGCAGAATGAGAGTGACAGATCGCTCTTCGAGAAGCACCTTGAGGGTTGCCCCATCTGCCAACGCGAACTCAAGCTCGAGCGTTCCCTGCAGAACGGACTCGTCGAATGCACGCTGCAGGATGCAGCACCACCGGATCTTAAGTTGAATGTTCTCTCGAAGATCCTGACCATGCGCCCGCCTCAATTCCCGATCTGGCAGATGGTGGTCACACTTCTTTCCGGAGCAGCTTTATTCACGGTCCTGCTGCGAATCCTGCACGACTCGAGCGTGCCCGAAACAGGTATCGAACTGCTGTCTACCCTCATCGATAATGCACTCGCAGCTGTCGATAACAATAATTCCGTTCCCCTGATGATCGGGGTGGGAATCGTACTCATGGGAATTCTTTCGGTAGTGGCTTCGCTGGTACAGGAAGAGTAGAGCAATTGAAGACACACCTGCCCCCTGATGCCTGGTCTGGAAGGTTTCAACCGACTTCTATCTCGGGCACGTCATCCTGCCAAAGAACGTAGTCAGCACACGGCTCGCAGACGAGGTCTAGGGTCTTCTCAGAGATCGAGGTATTTGAGAATCCGCCTGATAACTGAAGGCTGCACAATGAAGGAGATAACTTTCATCTCTCCTCCGCACTTCGGACACTTCAAGATGATATCTGCTGGTAAAGCGTGAAAACACATCATATTACCGCTATTGTTAACTGTATTGTCATCAAAAGCGTGAAAATACACCATGTTTCCGTTGCGGTTTTCTATATTGTTGCCAAAAGCGTGAAAAATTGTTAAATTCAAGTTATGGGAAAAGTAATGAGTGTCTATAAGAAAATTGATTCATTGAGAGAACGGTATTATCAATCTGCTCGCAATAAGGATTCCTTGCTTAAACTAATCAGTGAAGCAGAGGTTGCAGAACAGGTCTATAATTCAAATGCTATTGAAAACAGCACCCTGAGTTTGGAGGAAACTGAGAAAATACTCCTTCATCTCGATTTAGACCGATATGTCTCCGGACGCGAATTATTCGAAGCTCGGAACCTGGCTCGAGTAGTTACATACATAGACACAAAAGCAAAGGAGCAGGAACTGAACCTGGAAATGATACTGCTTCTGCATAAAATGTTGATAACGAATATTCGCGATGATATAGCAGGTCGGTTCAGGAAAATTGATGAATGGGTAAGAGTTGCAAATCATATCGCTTCTGATCCTAAACACATTACAGACAAACTTGAGAACATGTTTATCAGATACAATTCTTCGGTGAATGAGAGTATTATAAAAAGAATTGCTGTCTTCCATCTCAGTTTTGAACACATCCATCCGTTTGTCGATGGTAATGGGAGAATAGGAAGGGTGCTTAACAACTTTTTACTGATCCGCGAAGGTTATGTACCTATAAACATTAAATTCATCGACCGTACATTGTACTATGATGCCTTTGAAGAGTTTGACAGAAATAGCAGCAGTTCGATTATGGAAGAAATAGTTGGGAAAGCAATTACCAGCAGTTATCATAAACGATTAGCCTATCTGGATGGAATGGACATCATTACTCTTAACGAATACGCAAAGCAGAATAATCTTTCGCACTCGAATTTAATCAATAAAGCAAAACGCCAAACCATTGAAGCTTTCCTGGAAAAGGGAGTATGGAAAATTGGTGATCCAACCAGTTAAGCAAGAAATGAATGAAACAGGAACTCGCAATTTATCTGAATTGATTTATTTCTCAAGAGCTGGATAAAGGAATGGCGACCCCAACAGGCAAAACTTCAAACCCCTTTTTGGAAATTGTTGCTGAAATATAGTAAGTTGTAGAAAGATTCATATAAGAGTAAACTGGTATGAATCTTCATCCCGGTCTGAAGAAACGTACACAACTGTAGCTTTTCCGGCTTTACAAGACCATTTGACCGGATGCACAGCGAAGCAGTGCGCTACACCGTAGAATGGCTAAAGGTTTACCAGGGAGAAATTCACCATTTCGAGGGTTTGTTCTTCACTGTAGCCCAGCTGCTCCATCGCGCCGGAGGGACAGACTGTGGAACAGCTACCGCAGCCTTTGCAGAGAGCCGTATTGATTGAGCAGACCTGTCTGCCGTTCTTCCATATCAGGCTCGGGGCGATGTAGGGACATACGGAAACGCACATTCCGCATCCTATGCAGACGTCGGGGTCCACACTGGCTATATTGGCCACTGACAGATACTTGTCAGAGCTTATGATGATGCAGGCCCGTTCTGCGGCAGCCTTGGCCTGAGAAACGGTCTCATCCATGTTCTTGGGTGAATGAGCAAGTCCGGCAAGGAATATTCCCTCAAGACAGAACGAGAAATACAACCGAAGATCATCGAGCAGGTTTATAGTCTCAGGAATATAAGGATGTTTCCGCTTGCCATAAGTTCATGCTTCCATCCAGCATGGAAGGGATACAGTCCTGATGCCCGCAGGAAGAAGACCCAACACCAGCACCTTCACTCATGACTGGATCTTGTAGGACGATCAGGACTCCTTGTGACTGAACCTGTACTGTTTGCTTCCTCATCAACCTAAATACAATTTCTATCGCTGGCAGGGGAACTATTCCATGCGTATTACCCAAAACACAAATTATGTTTTTGCATAGAATTATTTTCCGTGCGTCTTTCCATGCGAGGTGTAAAATAGCCGACAGCAGCAGACAGTATGGAAAAGAAATCAATACCATGATGAAGATGAATTATTAGACAGCCAACATTTTATTCAGTGAAGCCAATCGAGAGTTGTACTTTGCTACAGTGCGTAGGGCCTCATCAGCAGTGATTCGATCTGCTTTGCTACTTTCAATAAGCTCAGAGATCAAGCTACAACACTTTTCTGACAACTCTCTTATCTCGTTTTGGATGATACGGTTTCGTCGCACCTGAATACGGGCAGTCCGGTTAAGTTTCATCAGCTTAATCACATATTTGGCTGGATCCTGCAGAGAGTGTAAAGACCCATCAGTACTCACTGTAAAGTACTCTCTTCGAGATTCTTTGAAAGGGTCGACAAAACCAGTTCTGCCTTCATGTGAACACGCATTTATTTTCTTGGAAGCAGGCCACTTGTACGATTTAAGGCGATTACATTTTGGACAGGCGAGAACTAGATTGGCTGGGTTATCAGTTAGTTGAGGAAAGTATTTCTGTGGGCGGAAATGGTCTAGATGCATCCCCTCATAGCCAATCTCTGCATGTTTGATGTCACAATAAACACAACGACCTCCACAGTCTTCCTGAATCTCAATGCGATAATTAGAATAACGAGAGACATACCCATCACCATTGCCAATATAAGTTGATCGCCGTTTTATGATTGGATAAAACAGATCATCGATTGTCATTACTTCTTCTCCGGTTTATTCTGATCAGATTCAATATCCTGACGAAGACGATCCAGTAACTCAGACTGCTGGTCAAGTTTTCCCTTCAACTTCTCAGCCCATACGAACTCATCGGCAAGAATAACTTTCGACCTTCGATAATCGAGTTCTTGCATTTCTTTCATCTCATCGGAATTCAACTCACGTTCAAGCGATGCTCGAAGCAATTCATCGAATCGAATCTCTCTGTCTGACATGATAACATTATACACATCAACATGACGGCGAACTCTCGCCTTCAAGGTATTAATGTAGTTATCATCATAGAGATTGTCTTTCTCCAAAACATATTCAACCTGGTAATCCAAATCACCAATATCATCCTGATGATTTGTCAGAATGTAAATTGGAAGTATTGGGAATAAACCTCGAACTCTCTCGATTAGGTCTATACCAGTGTATTCCGCCATTCCAGTGGATTTCAAGCGCTGATCAACCACAAGAGCCACCAGGTTCTGCTGACTACAAATATGATCAATCATTTCACCCAGCTTTCTTTCAGGGGCTTTAGGAATAACAAAGATTTCGTCTCCAAAACACTCCTGAAGAAACACAGTAAAAATAGAGAGAGCTCTTGGCTCCTCGTCAATCCAGAGTACTTTCTTCTGATTATTCATTCTTTCCACTGCCTCCACTTCGCGGAGCAACAGGAATCCGAATGACAAACTCGGCTCCACCAAGAGACCCATTTGGAATCACTTTGATTGATCCACCAGCATGATCCTCAATGAAAGTCTTCACGATCGCAAGCCCCATACCTGTCCCCTCTACATTACCCTTCCTATCTCGCTTGGTGCTGAATATCGGATGAAATATCTGCTCTTCCGTTCCAGCTTCAATACCACATCCAGAGTCAGAAAAAGTCAACTCAATGTGTGCATCAATCTGTTTCAACCCAATAACAATTCTTCTCTTCTCTGCCGGAGTATCTGTAAGAGCAGTAACTGAGTTTGTTAACAGGTTGACAATGATACTTTCAAGATCGATCTCAAATGCTCTTACCGGTAGTATGTGTTCCTCTACCTCCGAGCAGTCAATATCGATGTTTTGTCGTCTAAGTGACTTATCCATTGCCTTGAACAGCAAATGAATTACTTTAGCCAAGTTGACATTAGTTCGCTTGCGCTTGTCAGGGCGTACATTACCCAATGCGAATCCAGCAAATGTTTTTATGAATTCTGTACTATCCTTGATTATTTTAATCTTTTCCATAAATTCGTCATCATACGGAGCTATCATATGAAAATGACCTTGTTGGTACGCTCGCAAAAGAAGAACTGCACTTGCCGCTGCAAGATTAGTGTATTCCTTTGCTTCATGACCAAAACAAACTGTCAGAATGCCCAATGACGCAAGATTGGCCATTGTATCCTTGTCGTCTTGCATCTCCTTGATTTCCTGCTCAATTGACCTTTGCATTTCATCGGCAGCAGTTACCACTTTTGAGAAATCAGCAAGGAGACTCTTAAAACCCTCTGTGCTTTGATTCTTAGTAGATGCTTTCTTTACGGCGTTATTCAACTTCTCCCGGTATTCATCCTGAATAGCGGTATACACAGATTTGGCTTTTTCTGTTGGTTTCGGTTCGCTACGCTTGACAGCACTTTTGTGAATTTGTTGCTCGAAAAAGGTGATTGCCTTTAAAACTGCACCCCTTAAGTCAAAGAAAGCATCTCCTTCGACTATTCCCTCACGATTAGTCTGATCTACAAGTTCAGGATTACTCTCTCTGCTGATGAAGATCGCTCCAACAACTTGGTGTGGTCCAATTTTCCAGCCATTTTGGGTCACACCCCCAGGGCTTCTAGAACGCCTAAGGCCAAGATCCAGCCAGTCACCCTTTCCTGTGGTTTCGCCATAGGGGCGAACTCGAAAATTGTCACGATATATGCGCACCCCACTGTTCGCATACATGAAAGTCGTCCAGTCCTTGTGCGAGAAACTGAGTTCCTTTAATCCTGGTGCGGTTGCTGGAATAAAAAACAAGACTAACTTGAACTCTCCGCATCGTGGTTCACCGCTTCTATCCTTTAGCCATTCCTGCCAGTCGTGTGGGCCGTCTATACAATCTTCACCGAAGAGAGTAGATGATGCTCTTGCTGTAACTTGACCGTCTTCAGTCACTTCGAAGTCAAGTTTCCATAAAGCACTTTCTAGCATTCCAGGTGATATCAATGGCCCATCGAGTTCCTTGATGCCTGTTTTCAATTCAATAGTAAAATCATCAATGCCTTCAAATGGAGAAACAAGGAGACTAAGCTCCTGCCTGAGAACTTTCAGGAAATCTTCAGACCATTCATCTTTCAAGTCATGCATTATTAGACGAGTGCCGTGGTCATCAGCTTCGGGAAATGAGTCGGTTTCTTCCAAAGCAATCCGGTAAATGTCGTGTTTTATTTCTGAAAGAGTTTTACCCTTTTGTTCATACTTAGTCCAATCTATCCTGGCCTCAATTGTATCTGTCATGGAAGATGTTTTTGTTCGTACTGTGAGAGTTTTGCACAATCGATCAATACCCATCCTTCCAAGACCCTTTGATCCAGTAAGTATCCTGTTCTTTTTTGACCTTGATACGTCCGTCTTGGAGTCAGTACCAATACGCATCCAATGATTAGCAAATGAATCAGAATCCATCCCTTCACCATCATCCTGAATCAAAAGCCATGCATCCGGTTGGCCAAGATTGTGAAATTCAATAATCACTTTATTTGCATCTGCATCGTATGCATTCTTGACCAGCTCGGATACCGCCACAACCGAGCTGGAAATACTCTCACGGCCAAGCTGAATAGGAACGCGTGCTTCTATTTCAAATGGTAGACTTTCAATCAGTTTGGGCATGAATCTTCTCCTGAATATTGATCTCCTTTACAGCTCCAACAGTCAAATGACGACAACGCATTCGCCGATTAAGAAACCTGTTGGTCTCTGCGCTTCTCAACAATTTCAACAGCCTTTTACAAGCACGTAAACCGCCCTTACGAGGACTTGCAGCAATTAGATGATTCTCCACTGCCACCGCTTCTTTGCCTATAACAATTGTTGCTGCCGCTCTTTCTCTGTCGGATGGACTGGAAGTCCGTCTGATCGCAACAAATGGTGGGTTAATCTTCCGACCGACATATCCGCAACGATCCTTAAACTCACTGACAATTCCCCAGCGTGGTAAGTTCGAAGGGCAAGCAAATGGATATTCTTTTCCGGCAATCTCATCCCTGTAAGGCACCACAGAACCAACTCTCACGTCAAATAAAGAGCCAACGGTAAGAACTGTCGGTTCATCCGTTTGTGTTCTCCAGTTAATTTGATTCTCCCCCGACTTTTGCGTAGACAATCTTGATGCGGCAAGCAGAAAAACATCAACATCGGTCTTTGTGTCAAACTGTCCGCTGAGTGTTACTTCTGCAGTGAAATTCTCTTCGAGCCAAGCTCTCCATTTCTCGTATCGAGTACCACATCTCAACACTTCAGGAAGAATAGCAATCAAAGTACAATTCTCTGGAATACGCTGTAAATAGTATTCAACAAAAAGAGCAGCTTCATTCAGCTTCCCCCCGGCCCACTGGCAATTTGCTGGAGCAGGAACTGATCTGAACGGAGGATTCATTAATACATGAGTACATTTTTCTGGAGGAACCGACCTAAGACCATCACCCTGTTTAATCCCATACAACAAATCTTTCAGCTCATCCAGAGAATCTCCGTTGAGTTGAACCCCCCTGCTTATAGCCTCAAGAATAATACGCAATTTAGTAGCCTCAACGAATTCCGGGAAGAGATCGCACCCATACAATACCCTGCCCCATTCTCGTAAGGTATCAGCAAGTGTCGTCTTCACCGTAAGTTTCTTTGTAAACGCAGTAAGCAGGCTTCCTGCCCCACAAGCAGGATCCAGAATAAGCCCATGGTCTGAAACCGACCCAGTTGCCCTACCTGCCAGAACATCACCTGTAAAAAAACTCCCCGCCTTTCGCAAACGGTCAATCGGGATAATGCGTCGTAACTCATCAGCAACCATATCAGCAGTTACCTGCAATTCTGTCTGCACATGCAATTTCCCAAGAACAATCTCATGATACAGTTTTGTAAGACTTACATTGTAATCATTGAATGCGCGCATGGATTCATTCATAGAGTGCTTCTCTTCTCTAAAATATTGTAATAAATCTTCACGCAACCCGATTGTACCAACATAACTACTCTCAACATCCAGCCAAGATTAAAAGAATCCCAAAATTCAGTCTATGCTTTCAGTAAAATATAAGGAAACTGGATTTCTCTCCATTTCAGAATCAGCTTCCAATATAGCTTTTCTGTTCCCTTTTTCTCATTTGCTTTATCTGAAGTCAAGGATACCGCCATAAATATTCCCGGTCAACGTCAATACTGTCTAGTTTACGCCAGTAATCCTGCAACAAAAACAAACCTCTCCCTGAAACTGGATCACCATTATCCGCACAAGAGATGTATACATATGTTTACCTCTCAGGTCAAGGACAATCCTCCAGAAGATATCTGACGATGAATGATACAATGAAAGATTCCTTGAACCGATCCTATCAGCAGATTCTACCCTATTGATCCTTTTAACTACTACGAAGAGGAAATGGGAATGAAGAGATTCCAGAGCATTTTACCGGTTTCAGTGCGAAGCAGTGAGATGCTAAAGGTTTACCAGGGAGAAATCCACCATATCGAGGGTTTGTTCTTCGTTGTAGCCCAGTTGCTCCATCGCGCCTGAGGGGCAGACTGTGGAACAGCTACCACATCCCGCGCAGAAGTCCTCGTCCAGGATGCTCTTCCACCCTGCTGAACGCCGCCGCCTAATCTGCGAGCAGGCTCAAGAGCAGTTAAATCTGCCAGCCGCATCGCTGGAGAAGGATTACTGGGTGTGCTGGATTCTCCGAGAACTCTTCAGTATTCCAGAATGGGGCCAGAACATCAAGTTCAAAGGTGGTACATCTCTCTCGAAGTGCTGGAGTCTGATCAACCGGTTCTCCGAGGTGATCCAATGAATAAGATTCTTGCAGCTTCGCAATATCCAAATAGATTTCACATTGTTGCGAAATAGATCTGTCTATCAACAAACTTACAGTTGTGTCTCCTAAATATTCTTTGCATAGCTAAGTTATCACTTTCAGTAGATCCCATGTATTTCTCAACATCATTCTGACCAAGCACCTCAAGGCCACGAGCGTGAAGAATTGTACCATATCCTTCACCACGAACATCTTCGAATACTGCAACAACAAGTAGTGTTCCCTCTTCTTCTCCATCATATATACTTGGCAATACAACTCCTACAGGGGTATCATCTAAAAATGCTATCTCCCACGATTCCATCTGAGTCTCGCTTCCATCACCCAGGGATTTCATTCTATCAAGCAGGCTATTTGGAGCAGCAACTTCACTGAACAAATCAGTTCCAGCAACTGATTTATTCAAAACTGCTTCAATATATTCACTATCAAAGCCAGCAAAGGACCTGAAGCTAATTTTCGAAGTATATGGAGAGCTGTATCCATTAACATTTCTTTCAACAAATACTTTTTCATTGCTTACAACAAACCCGGAATACTTAAGTAACTTATTAATGTACTCTTCGCTTTCTCGCCTCCAAGATAGAACTTCTATTCCGTCAACAGCAAAAGATGCATACAAATATTCGCCAAAGGCATTATTAACAACTTCGCTATCTTTGCTAGCAGAATCTATAGTCTCAATTGAGTATATTTTGTCGTCCAGAAACACACCAAACAATCGTCCAATGAGACTCTTTTCATCTGAAAATGCAAGTAAGAAACATCTCTTATCAATATTGCTGTGCTTATTATATCGCTTATCAAATTTAAGCTTGTATTGTTCAGATAATTCAGACTCATCATCCATAGAGAACCATAAGTCAAACTCATTTAATTCAAGTTCTCTGATTATTATATTTCCAGTCATTATTATTTATCCTTTTTACTATCCGATTACACTAGTGTCCCATTAACGTAAATTATCACTCCAGTATTTTATGTGTTACCAGTAACATAGAGCAATATTTTCTTGTACACGATTTGAACGCACTTCCTCCATATTATCTACTATACCACGGATGGAGGATGTATGCATTTAGGGCGTTTGGTCTTTTCACAATTGATGGATTATTTGCCAAGAGAGGCTTTCGATCGCTGTGTAAGCAAGTATTCCGGTAATTCCTACGTAAAACATTTCAGATGCAGGAGTCAATTCTACTGTATGGCTTTCGGTCAACTCACTTACAGGAACGGCCTCCGGGATATTGTTGCATGTTTAAATGCAAACCATAACAAGCTTTACCATATGGGATTACGTGGAGGGGTGTCTCTCAACAATCTCTCCAACGCCAACATGAATCGGGACTGGCGTATCTATGCCGAATTTGCTCAAGTACTCATCGATATTGCCATCAAGCTCTACGCCG
>JAIOQY010000199.1 GCA_021108435.1 Candidatus Aegiribacteria sp. | reverse complement strand
TTCCTCTCAAGCAGCATTTCTGACAGTTCGGCAAAAGCCTTGAAAATATTCTTCACGCTTTGAGATACTCCAATCGTATTATCCCATGCTGAGATAAGCCTTCCTCCATGTTCAAACTGCATGGAAAGAACATGATATTCCCCCAGAATATCCGGATGATGCTCTATTCTTCCAATTCTGTTCGATTGGATTTCCTCCACAATCTTTCCGGCAAACCGGATTCCAACTTCAAACCTGTTTCCACTGGCTGATTTCAGATACAGGTACTCACTTCTGAATGCGTTCCGCAGCTTCCGGGCGATGAGTTCTATCGATGGATTGTCAATCGTAAGCAGTTCAAGGGCAGCCTGATTCAGAGTATAGTCCCAGCCGGGATCACCGGTATTGAAAGTCGCAAGTATACCCACATCCGTATCACCGACATCATTATTCATGCTCCAGGTGGTAGTCTGGTTGCTTCCCTTGACCCTGCTCCCCTGAAGCGCCTCATAAGCCTCATTGACAATCATATCCAGACTGTCTCCAGAGGAATGTACTGTCGCTGATCCGATACTCACTGTAACGGGGACCTGATCCGGTCTGATATCTTTCCCGGCAATTTCTCTGCGAATGCGTTCTGCTATCATGAACGCGTTCTCACTGCCAGTATCGGGGAGTATTATTCCAAAAAGATCCTCCTTGATCCTGCCGATCATGTCGTTGGGACGAAGAGTCTGCGATATCGAAGAAACAATAGCTTTAAGGACTCCATCTCCTACTCTGAAACCGAAAAGTTCGTTAATCTCTCTCAACCTGTCCACATCGGCAAACAGCACGGATAAAGGAGCACTCTCCGAAACATTCTCAGCAAGCAGTTCCTTCAATCTTCTTGTCCATGAACAACCTATTACCGAACCGGTCATTGTATCAACATATGCCATGGATTCCCGGTCTCTGAGGAGCAGAGCGGAGCCTATCTGCCTGTAAAAGCCTGAAAGAAAAACCTCTGTGCTTCTATCCACTGTATCAAAGGGTGTATCAATCTCGAGGAGCAGACAATTCCCATGACGAGCCTGAACCGAGCGAAACCTTCTTTCAGCATTTAACGGGATGACGGACCTTTCGGTTGGTACTACTAAATACCTTCTGCTACCGAACGGAGTGATTCCGAAGTTGTCAATTCTCCGTATGTCTTCAGGATATTCAAGGACTGTTTTCTTCGCCTCCCAGTCCGGCACTCTCTCTTTCCCGAATCCGTAACTCTCAATTATCCGGATTTCACCGTTATTCACCTTAAGAGCCAGAATCCTGTCCACCTTAGCGAGCAGTCCAAGTATCTCAAGACTGCGACTGATCTCCGATCGAGCGGATATTTTATTGGACATACTGGACATCTCTCTGATTATCTTATCCAGATCAGATTCAATCTTTCCGGCAAGAATATCCCGAAGCTCAGTCAGTGATCCTTCTTCACCCCCGGCGAGTTTCCTCAGTATCGTATCCCGATCGTTCATATTTGACACATTCATGAAACGAAGGCGTTCATTCTCCGGAAGCTGTCCTGCTATATAACGGTCAAGCTCCGCCACCAGCAGATACAGTTTCGCTTCTTCGGGCAATTTTCTGGAAAGGTTCAACCTGGTCCTGCATCTCATAATGAGCCACACCAGCAGCAATCGATCCATCTGTCTGGCAAGAATCTGCGCTGAACTGAAAAAATCCTCCCTGTGTTCTTTCTTTGACGACAGAAGAGCGCTTATGCACAGTTTCCAGGAGAGCGCAGGCCCCTGCTGAAAATGGCCGATTGAGGAATCAAGAGCGGTGGCAATGATCACGGATGCCTTCTCAAATCCTTCGGCAAATGATTCCATGGCTAGAAACAGAGCATAGATTACTGCTTCGTTTCCAGGTGATGACAGCAGAAAGTCAGATATGACATTAGCTTCTTTTATTGGTTCTTTGTTGCGTTCGAGCTGCTGAAGAAAATTAACTGTTCCGGGGAGAAGAATGTCCGCTTTTTCCGAAATCGGTATTTCCCCTGTCAGAAATCCCAGAAAAGCTGAACACCATTTCGTTACAGGTTCATCCGACAGTATTTGTTCATACTGATGAATTCTCCCTATTTCTCCCTCAGCCCTCCGAACGTTGGATATCAGGAGAGTTCGGAAATACATATCAACAAGATGATCAAGCGCGTACAGATGTATGAATACACTTCCACTGGTTGCAGCGTTTTTCGATACCTGTTCCATGATGGATATCAGGTTTCTGATAGTGTATCCGGAACGTTCCTTTATTGCTATAACGATTGTACTGAGTATTTTCGCAACCGCCACCTGATCGTTGAGTTTCTCAGCCAGAAGTAAAGCCCGTTTAAGCTTGGCTATTGCTTCTTTCTTCTTTCCGGAAGCCATATATACTTTCGCCCTGCACCATTCCAGAGCCTGCCTTGATGATGGAGATAGTACAGATGCTCGTGTCATAGCGGCCTGTATCGCGGTTTCCGCCGCTGCATTCATTCGAAGTGCCGCCAGAGACACAGCTGCGGTGGCAAGAATCACAACAATAAGATCGTTATCCTCAAGTTCAGGCACCCAGTTGATTACATTCTGTATCTCCGCCGCTGTTTTTCTCATACCCTTGAAATTATGTGGAATCTCCACGATGCTCTCAAGAATTTCAGGAATCCATGTTCCAGCCTCCACACTCATGCTCATCTTCATTGCGTCATTTAAATATCGCTCAGCAAGTGGAAAATTGTTTTCCATCATTTCAAGCTCACCAAGTCGAGTCAATGCCTTCGCTTTATCAGATGAAGATTCAAGAGTAAGTAAGAGGGATTCCAAGAATTCTCTTATTGTTGAATGCTCAATATCTCTGAGCTTTCCCGGTTTGTATATTTTGAGAACTTCTCTTATTTCAGGAAGAGACAGTGTATTCTCGGGCAGACTTATGAGTTTGCTGATACAGTGCGTGATACGTTTGAACTCACCTTTGTCCCTTGCCTGATGCAAATCTGAAAGAAGAAGTTCTGCTCTGTCCCGAGGGGCGAGATCGTCCGGTGACATGTGCAGGCTATCTCCATTCCGCTTAAAAGAAGAGTTACGACACAATTGCACAGTTATTCTTTCAGGTCAACTCCCAGTCTGATACAGGACACTCACACTTGTTGATGCGCTCCACCGGGATTATCTTTCTGCCTCTCCAGAATATATACCGATGATGATACTTACTCTTGCGAAAGGACATTCAAGTGACGTTACCGAAACGTTACAATGCCAAGGAAGCTGAACCCAGGTGGCAGGATTTCTGGAACAGCAGCGGAATATTCAGATATGACAGGAATTCGAAAAAACCTGTTTACTCAATTGATACTCCTCCGCCAACAGTCTCCGGGATGACTCACATGGGTCATATTTTCAGCTATGTCCAGGCGGAAGTTCTGGCAAGGTATCATCGAATGAAGGGCCGGGAGGTCTTCTATCCTTTCTGTTTTGATGACAACGGTCTCCCGAGTGAGAGATTCACGGAACAGCAGAAAAAAGTACGAGCTCAGGATATGACGAGAAGCGAATTCGTGGAGTTATGTCTTGAAGTAACAAAAGACGCCGAGGATATGTTCCGGGATCTTTGGACAAGATTCGGATTCTCCTGTGACTGGGATCTTCTCTATACGACTATAGACCCGTGGGTTCAGAGAATAAGCCAGCGGTCCTTTCTTGATCTCAACAAAAAGGGTTTCGTTTACAGGAAAGAAGCTCCAACATTATGGTGCCCTGAATGCCAGACAGCGGTAGCCCAGGCCGAAACGGAAGACAGTGAGTCTGCTTCTGTCTTTCATGACCTTGAGTTCCCCCTTGCGGATGGCTCCGGAAATATTCCCATAGCCACCACAAGACCGGAACTGCTTCCGGCATGTGTCGCCATTTTCATTAATCCTTCCGATGAGAGATGGAATCATCTTCTGGGCAAGAGGGCAATTGTTCCAGTCTTCAGTCATAGTGTTGAAATCCTCGGTGATTTCAAAGTTGACAGGGATAAGGGCAGCGGGATAGTCATGTGCTGCACGTTCGGTGACACAACTGATATCGAATGGTGGCAGGAATATGACCTGGATCTAAGAATAGTGCTGGATAACAGGGGCCACATGAATGCCGCCGCAGGCTTCCTGGAAGGTATGTACTGGAAGAAAGCCAGAAAAATCCTTGTACAGAAACTAGATGATGAAGGATTCAGAAAAGGCGGAGAAGATATTCAGCATTCAATCAACGTGCATGAGAGATGCGGAACACCTCTTGAATATCTTGTTAATATGCAGTGGTTCGTGAGTATCCTTGATAAGAAGGAAGAGCTTATCAGGCGCGGCGATGAAATTAACTGGTATCCTCCTTATTTCAAGGTTCGCTATGAACACTGGGTGGAAAATCTCAAATGGGACTGGTGCATAAGCCGTCAGCGCTTCTATGGAGTTCCATTCCCTGTGTGGTTCTGTGAAAATTGCGGTGAGCCGGTTTTCGCAAAGGAGGAAAACCTTCCTGTTGATCCTCTGGAAGACGAACCGGAAGGACCATGCCCTTTGTGCGGAGGTTCAGCCTTCAGGCCTGAATCAGATGTCATGGATACGTGGGCAACGAGTTCTCTCACTCCCCAGATCAACGCGAAGTGGGGAGAAAAAGACGAAATGGAAGGATTACTTCCCATGAGTCTCAGACCTCAGGCACACGATATCATCAGGACATGGGCATTCTATACCATCGCAAAGGCGCACCTGCATTCGGACAGCATTCCCTGGAAGGATGTAATGATCAGCGGTCATGCCCTGAATCCCTCAAGGGAAAAAATGTCTAAAAGCAAAGGAAATATTGCGGGTGATCCGCTTGTTGCACTTGATCGCTACTCTGCTGATGAGCTGCGCTACTGGTCATGCAGTTCCAAACTCGGCAACGATGTACTCTTCAGCGAAGATGTTCTTGGAGACGGCAGACGCCTTGTCACAAAACTCTGGAACGCCACAAGATTCGCCGCTTCCAGACTTGAGGATTTCGACTGGGGACTTACGCCCGATCTAAAACCCTTTGACAGATGGATTCTCTCCAGATTCACCAGAACCGCGAAGGACGCTACATCCGGTATGGACCAGTATGAGTATTCCGTCTGCATTCGCGATGGCGAACACTTCTTCTGGAAAGCGCTCTGTGACAACTATCTGGAAATAGTTAAAAAACGTCTTTACTCAGATGATAATCCTGATGGTAAGCAATCCGCACAATATGCCCTCTACCACGTTCTATACGGCTCACTGAGGCTTTTCGCTCCTGTCCTTGTACATCTCACCGAGGAATTATATCATGCTGTTTTTATGGATAATGAAGGACATGAAAGCATTCATCTGGCTCCCTGGCCAGAACCTGACTACATGGATAAAACAGCTTTGAAATACGGTGACATGACACTTCAGATCATTGAAGAAGCCAGAAGATTCAAGAGTGAGGCAAATCTGAGCATGGCAGCACCACTCAGTTCAATTGAGATCTGCGCCCCTTCTGAAGACCTGATTGAACTGAAAACCTTCGAGGATGATCTTCTGAATGTTACAGGAGCGGAAGCAATCGACTGGATCGAAGGCGAGACCCTTTCTGTAAGAGTTGTGAATACCGAAGCCTGAAATACCGGGGACATGCAGGCTCTGCTGCGTGTCCCCAAAAAACATGCCTCTGCTGCGTGTCCTATGCATGCAGGATAAACTAGAATACAGCCTTGTAAAGAGTGAACAGCCCCAGTATCACTGTTGCTATACCTACAATTGCAGTGAAATTGCTGATTCGTATTTTCTTTACTGTCCAGGTACAGAATGGAACCGATATGAGCGAACCGATAACAAGCGGCAGAGTAATGTTCCAGTTGATATCAGCCCCCAGAACAAGATACGCGGTCACACCGACAAAGCACGTAAAGCTTTCCGCAAATGATGTTATTGCTATGGAGCTTTTGCTCTTCACTCCGGACAGAATCTGCCCTGATGTGACAAGAGGCCCATATCCTCCCCCTGAAAGCCCCTTGTTGAAGGCAGCAACAACTCCAAGACCAAGTATTTTCTTCCAGGAGAACCTGTGAACGGCATTTCTCCTGACAAGAATCATGATTCCCATAATAAGCACTATGAAACCAATAATTGTTCTCAAAAATGCTTTCGGTATATGAAACGCAAGAATTACCGCCGCAACCGCACCGAGAACACTGCATGCGGCCAGCACAAATGCTATCTTCGAATCGGTTGACTTTGGAATGTATCCAAGGTTTTTCATCTTCTTCAGTATCCGGTGATCACCGTCTTTTCTGAAGTCGAAATCAACATTACCCATCCTGTGATGCATAAATGCCGCAAACCCGCCCGTAAGCAATTCTGACAAAAGTATCGCAGGGACTACAACAAGCGGCTCGTAACCCATAAGAAGAAGAATCGGAGTCATGGTTGTTCCGTAGCCCATACCAAGAGTTGAATCAACATACTCACAAATGAATGCCATAAAGAACAGAATCGCTATTATCAGAACCGGATCCATTAAGCTTTCTTTCTCTTATTGCCTTGTTTCCCGTTTTTTGTAGGCGGTAATATATTTTCTCCAAGCCGCAGCAAAATATTTTGGATTTAGTCCGAAGTCAATTTGCTCAATCAGGGATAATTTCGGATTGTCATGGAGAAAAAAATGCCTTATGAATTATGCGTAAATTATTATTCCTATAAAGAGGAGAAAAAATGGAGTATCCTGTTATTCACAATCCCGGGTCAATTGAGCTGCTTCTTGATAAGCTCCACAGTACCCAATCACCCAGAGTAGTTGATTACGATTTCCTCACTACTCTCGGATTCAAGAGAGAAGTTGATGAATCACTCCTCATGCTTCTCGGATTTCTTGGGTTCATCGATGATAATAACCAGCCAACCATACTGTGGGAGAAATCTCACGATCCCGATAAAGCTAAGGTTCTGCTGGGTAAAGCAGTAAAAGCTGCATACGGCAGCCTCTTCAAGGCTCATCCTGAGGCTGTAACTGAAGAAGGCTCAGTTCTGATGGAGTTTTTCAGATCCAGCTCAGGTGCATCCGATCCTGACGCTGCTTATATGATCCTTTCTTTCAAAGTCCTCTGTGATCTTGCGGAGTTTTCAGAAAAGTCTCCAATTGAACAGAAAAAACATGAAAAGAAACCGATAGAAACTAAGAAAACTTCTGCCGCGAAACTCCAGGAAGCAAAATCAATTTCTAACAAAGCGACTTCAAAGGATTCCCCTCCGGTTATAAGATTATCGATAAATATCGATATTGAAGAATCCGATCTTGAACTGAGGAATCTGGCTTTGAAACTCATCAGGAAACAGCTTGAGCTGTAAATCAGTATTTTACTTATAGATAATGAAGAAGCTTTTGAAAGGAGCAATTTCTGCTATGAAGAATTCCAAATGGATCATACCTCTGATCATGTTTTCAGCGTTCATCTTTGCAGTCTCATGCGGCGATGACGAGACTCCAACCGGACCGGGCACATATCCTACAGCCTCAATCCTTAGCACATCGACTGGAACAACTAATTCTATCGCTCTTTCGTGGACCATGTGTCCTGATGAGAATTTCTCCGAATACAGCCTTTACAGATCACTAACTGAAGGGATTTCCGCCAACCCGCCGGAAAGCCCCGTAAGAGTTGCCACAAATGCGGCGGATACTACTTTTACAAATACAGGCCTGGAGTGGAACACAGATTATTATTACGCTGTAAGAACAAAGAATACTGACAACCTGTACTCCTGGAGTAACGAAGTATCTGAGACTACCCCTGATTCCGGCAGCACCGGGGATGCCTATACCTGCTACGAGATCCAGGGACAGCAGGATGAATCACCCTTTGATGGTCAAACTGTCAGTGTCACAGGTATCGTTGTAGCAGGAGGAGACGAGTACTACTCCAGTTCATCAGCTTACGCTGTTATCATGGATGCCGGCGGAGGCGCATGGCATGGTCTTACTCTATACGGCACTGAAGTTGCATCTCTCGCAAGAGGAGATAGCATTACAATCACCGGAACAGTTGATGAATACGATTACTTCGGCGCCTGGGCAGATACTTTTACTGAGCTTATTTATCCTTCAGAGGTAGTTGTTCATTCCACCGGTCACACTCTTCCCTCCCCTGAATCGGTAAATACCGGTAATGCCGGGCAGGAACAGTGGGAATCCGTTCTCTGCACTATCAGCGACGCGATTGTAACCGAAGTTCAGGGATACGGCCAATTCCTTGTTAATGACGGCTCAGGTAACTGCATGGTGGACGACATGGGCTCTTATACATACAGCCCGGCTGTTGGTGATACGATAATTACCGGAATCGGGATTCTCTGGTACTCCTTCGATGAATGGAAACTCGAACCCAGGGATAACAACGATCTTATAACTTCAGGTGGCGGCAGCGGTGATACATACACCTGCTACGAGATACAGGGACAACAGGCATCATCACCCTTTGATGGACAGACTGTAAGCGTCACCGGGATCATAACCGCTGACCCTGATGATTATACTGCTACGTCTTCGACCTACTCCGCAATGGCAGATGCCGGTGGAGGACCATGGAGTGGTCTGCTTTTATATGGCAGCGATCTCGAAGGTCTTCAGAGAGGTGACAGTGTAACTATCACCGGTCTTGTGGATGAATACTACGACATGACTGAGATCAAATACCCCATATCCTACGTAGTCCACTCGAGCGGACATGCTCTTCCAGATCCAATTCAGTTCTCCACCGGCGATCTATTACCTTCTCTTGACCTTGAGCAATGGGAATCTGTATTTGTGACCGTGTCCGATGTCGATGTAACTCAGATTGATCTACCTTACTACACATGGGCTATCGATGACGGAAGCGGTGAGTGCTACGCCGGTACAATGGGTGACTTCGACTACAACCCGGCTGTAGGCGATAACCTGTCAAGTATGACAGGATTGCTCTGGTACTCCTACGATTTCAAGATCCAGCCCAGGGGTAATGACGATATAGTCCAATAACCAGTATAGCTAATGGGGACATGCAACTCTATGCGTGTCCCCA